>JAOAPX010000165.1 GCA_025463125.1 Acidobacteriota bacterium
GTTTTCCGCCGCCTGGCGCTGAGCCTGCTCGACGGAAATAATAATATCGCCGAGCGTGTTTTCAACAATATCAAATTCATCAGCTTCGAAAGGAAAAGACAAAACGTCGGTCGTCGAGTTTTTACCGCGAAAATTGTTGTTTAATTCACGCATTTTGCGGTCGGAAACAAAAGCGATCGTCGCGCCTTTGCTTCCGGTTTCCGCAATTTCTGCAATTGCTCGTTCGGCAAATTCGTGAAAGATGTTTGAATCGAGCTTGAATTTACGCTGATTGTTGACGACTTCGAGCATCGCTTACGAATTCTGACCTCTTCGATATTCGTTTTCGTTTTCGGTTTTCTCGGTGTGCGATTCATACGCTCTGACAATCATCTGGACGAGTTTATGCCGCACGACGTCACGATCATTGAACTGAATGAATTCGATGCCCTCGATATCGGATAAAATCATCTCGGCTTCTTTCAGCCCGCTTTTTTGCCCGCGCGGCAAGTCGATCTGAGTTTTATCGCCGGTAACGACGGCTTTCGAACCGAAACCGATGCGCGTCAAAAACATCTTCATCTGCTCGCCCGTCGTGTTTTGCGCCTCGTCCAGGATAATAAACGCGTCTGAAAGCGTTCTGCCGCGCATAAAGGCGAGCGGAGCGATCTCGATAATTCGTTTTTCGAGCATTTTCGTGACGCGCTCGTTATCTACCAGATCGAAAAGCGCGTCGTAGAGCGGACGCAGATAAGGATCGACCTTGTCCTGCAAATCGCCGGGCAAAAATCCTAAACGTTCGCCGGCTTCGACCGCCGGGCGCGTCAATATTATGCGTGAAACCTGCTTTTGAAAAAGCGCGTTGACCGCCATCGCGACCGCCAGGAAGCTTTTTCCGGTTCCGGCGGGTCCGATGCCGAAAGTCAGATCGTTTTTCGTCATCGCCTCGATGTATTTGCGCTGATTTGCGGTTTTCGGAGCGACCTGTTTTTTGCCCGAAGGATTAAAGCGCGATTTCGTGAAATAGTCTTTTAAAGAATAGGCGCGGTCTTCGGCGATTTGCTTAAAGGCGTCGCGCAGTTCTTTATCGGAAAACGTGTTTCCTTCCTCAAACAATTCGGCAAAATCGGTGAGTATCTGTTCTACGGTTCGGATGTCGTTCGGATCGCCGTCAACAAGTATTTCATTGCCTCTTGCGCCGATGTTCACATCGAGAAGCGTTTCAAGATATTTGATGTTCTGGTCTCTGACTCCGAAGAGCGTTTTCAAGCCTTGCGGCGGCAGTTCGATTTTTTTTAAATTACTCAAATTGAAAATATTTCCTTGTTCTGAAAATTTAACTTTTAATAAATTGAGGCTACTAAAAGGCTCTTATGCTGTCAACGAAAATTTTAATCGATTAGCCTCGATTCGAGGAAAAAAAGCTTTTAATTTTTAACTTTTTATGCGATGCTTTAGCTATCGAAAATTTACGGTTTAAGTAACAAATACAGTTACTTTTGCTTAACGACAAGGGCATTTATCAAGCGGGGGAAGAGATATGAACGCGGAAGTTGAATTATTACAAAATGAGCCGGTTATTTTTCAAACGGCTTACGAAAAAGAAGAAATTCTTGAAAATAAAAATATCGAAGGAAAAGCTGCAATCGAGCCAATAACGGTAAATTCATCTGTTTCGTCTTCTATCACGGCTATTACAGTGGAAAATCGGTTCGCCAGATTGAAAAGAAGCCTTCGCAGGCGGTCGGTAAGCATTTTGTAGACGGTATTTGTAAGATCATTGCAATAGTACAAGGAGGGAGAAATATGCCGAGAGGTGATAAAGATAAATACACTGACAAACAAAAACGTCAGGCTGAACATATCGAAGAAGGTTACGAAAAACAAGGCTTATCCGAAGATGAATCCGAGCGACGCGCCTGGGCTACTGTAAATAAACAGGACGGCGGCGGCAATAAAAGCGGTTCGGGACGCAAGAATGCGCCCGACAAGAACGGCGGAAATTAAACAAACGAAATTTATGAGAAAGAGCAACGATTTTGAATCGTTGTTTTTTCTTTTTTTATTTTGATACAAATATACAAACGAAAAAGGGAGGAATTTCCGGCGCAAACGGTGCCGGAAACTTTATATGAAATTAAACGATTTAGTAGAAAAACTCGCGGCTTTCGAACCGACAGGCTTTCCGGTTGTTAGTCTTTATCTTGACACGAAAGCAAATGAAAACGGTCGCGATGATTATCAAATCTGGCTTAAACAGGAAATTGATAATTTGGTTGGAGATTTTGACGAAGAAAGCGCCGAAGCGCAAAGCATTAAGGCTGACATCGAAAGAATTCAAAACTTTCTGGAAACGGAAATGGAAGAATCGGCTAACGGAGTGGCGATTTTTGCCTGTACAGGCGCTGACGGTTTTTTTGAAACCGCGCAGCTCGACGTCGCTTTTCCAAACAATCGCTTGTTCGCTTTCGACCGACCGCATATTTTTCCGCTCGTTCGCATAATCGAGCAAAACCCGAAATACGCCGTTTTGTGGTCTGACACGAACAAAGCGGACATATATATTTTCGGCGGCGAAAACACGATAAACGTTGAAACCGAAACACAGGCGAAAGTCGAAGAAATCGAAAACGATGTAACGCAGGGAACAAAAGTCGGCGGCTGGTCGCAGGCGCGTTATCAACGCCACATCGCCAATTTCCATCTTCAGCACGCAAAGGAAACCGTCGAGGAACTCGAAAAACTGCTGCATCAGGCGAAAATCGAATATCTCGTTTTGTGCGGTGACGAGAGAACGATTATGCCGATTTTGCGACCGCAGCTTTCCAAACCAATCGAAGAGTCGGTCGTCGAAACACTGAATTTAAGCCAATACGCTTCGGAAGAAGAAATTCGCGAAAAAACGCAGGAAGTTATGGCGATGAAAAACGCCGCAAAAGATAAAGAAACAGTTGAGCGAATGTATGGTGCGGCGAAAGCCGCCGCAGGACTCGGCACAATGGGCGTTGAAGATACGCTCGCCGCTTTATCAAACGGGCAGGTCGAAGAATTGATTATCAGCTCCTCGTTCGAAGCGATTAAATATAGCCCCAAAAAGGTGAAAAAAGTATTGAAAGCTTACGCGCCGGGCGATGATAATTCGACAGGCGATGATTTGCCGGATGTAAAAGAATCGCGTCAGATCGGCGATGAATTGATTATCCGCGCTTTGAATTCGGCGGCTAAAATCGTTTTCATCGAAGACGATTCGCTTTTAAAAGAAGCAAACGGAGTTGGCGCCGTTTTGCGTTACAACATAAACGCGACGGCAAACGGCTAAATAATTGTAAATTAATCTGGTTAATTATTAATTTAGAAAAAAACGCGGAGGCGCTATGAGAATATGGAAAATAGAATATTTATTTTTCCCGTTCAAAAGCGCCTCCGCGTTTTTTTGATTTTATAAAGCAATTATTTTATCGAACAAGGGAGAAGTTATGACACAGCAAAAAACTAAAACCAAAGATACGCCGCAGCACGAAGAAGAACCGAAATCGCCGATGCCCGCGCAGCACCAGCCGCGACCGGGAATCGAAGCGAAAATGACGCCGCGACCGGAATTTCTCGCGCCGAAATATAAAGGTTCTGAGAAATTAAAAGGCAAAGCCGCGCTTGTAACCGGCGGAGATTCGGGAATCGGGCGCAGCGTCGCCGTTTTGTACGCGCGTGAAGGCGCGGACGTCGCCATCGTTTATTTGCCCGAAGAAGAAATCGACGCCAAAGAAACCGCCGAATATATCGAAAAAGAAGGCGGCAAATCGCTTTTGATCGCGGGCGATGTGAAAGATTCGAAATTTTGCCGCAGCGCCGTCGAAAAAACCGTCAAAGAATTCGGCAGACTGGATATTCTGGTAAACAACGCGGCTTTTCAGCAGCATCAATCGGCGCCCGAAGACATCTCCGACGAACAATTTGAAAAAACGTTCAGAACGAACATTTTCGGGTATTTTTATATGGCGAAAGCGGCGCTGAAACATATTCCCGAAGGCGGCGCAATCGTCAATACAGGCTCGATCACAGGTCTCGAAGGCAATAAGGAACTGCTCGATTACTCGGCGACAAAAGGCGCGATTCACGCTTTTACCAAATCTTTGGCGCAGCAATTGGTTGAAAGAAACATTCGGGTCAACTGCGTTTCGCCCGGACCGATCTGGACGCCTCTAAACGTGGCGGATAAAGAAGCCGAAAAGGTTGCGGAACACGGCGCCGATACGCCTATGAAGCGTCCAGGGCAGCCCGAAGAGGTCGCTCCGGCTTACGTCTTTTTCGCCTCCGACGCGGATTCCAGTTATATAACGGGCGAAATCCTCACGGTTCTCGGCGGAGAAACGCGAGCCGC
>JAOAPX010000181.1 GCA_025463125.1 Acidobacteriota bacterium
CGATCAAAGGATTATTGTAATCTTCGCCGACTTTTACCGTGTCGGCTTCGCGCCAGTCTTTCGCGTGCGGGTAAAGCGCGTATGTGAAAATGTGCGTTTTGTTTTCAGGCACAAAATCGAACGGCAGATTAACACCCGGAAACGCGGCTGTGTGCGTTAAAAACAACGTCAAAGTGTCGGGATTTTCCAGCGAAACGGCGGGCGTTCCGTTATTGATCAAAGCGACGCCGTAATCGGGAACCTGCGGCAAATCTTTGTGCGGATTCGTTTCCGTTGCAAAACTTTCAAACGGCAGAACTGTTTCAAAAGTATTTAAGTTATTGTAGTTATATTCTTTGTTTAATCTAGTGTATTCCGGTTCGCTCGGCTGCATCGTCGTTGAACTCTGACGAATCGGAACGGTTATCCGCTCGATCGCTTTTTCGAGATTTCCGGCAATCAAAAGCGCCGGAACCGGCGACCGGTCTTTCGGCACTTCCTTGTCGTAAACAAGCAGAAACGCGAAACCGTCGCGCTGCAATCTAGCTTCGTAGTTCGTCCGCGTTTCCGCCGAAACCTGCTTTAAAAGCTGCGCCGAATAAAGATTTTCCCGCTCGCCGCCGAGCGCTATGCGAAAGCCGTGATAAGCGATGTCGTCATTTAATTTCTTCGGCATCGTCGAATCTTCGATCGACAATTTACCGCGCCGCGCCGCGTCGTTGTCGTCGTAAAAAGGCGTGACGGAAACGCCGCGCTTGATGAGCGCGCCGACGAGCTCTTCGGTTAAATTTTCGTAAGCGTCGCCGTGCGGTCGCACCAGCGCGGTCGGCTTAAACGGCACGCTCGAGACGCTTTTTCCCGCCGCGTCAACGAAATTCAGATTAAACGTCGAGCCGTATTCAGCCCAGTTATTGACCGAATAAACCGGCGCGCCCGAAACCAGCTTGTCCGTGTTCGTGCGAAAATCCAGAAATCCTTTGCTGTTGTTGCGCGCGACGGTTCCGAAACGATCTTCGGTCACGAGCGCGCCGCCTTTTAAGTTGAGCGGGAAATTAACGACGAAAAGCTCGTCTTTGCCTTTGTACCCGGCAAGCTCGGTCTCGAAATCAATTCGCTTAACGCCTTTATGCAGCTCGATCGTCTGCGTAAAGCGCTGCATATTCGGCATTTCGCCTGTAATCGCCAGAGTTTGCGTATCGGCTCTTTGATAAGAAAGTACTTTTGCCGCTTTTTCGGTTGAAAACTTTTTCTCGCCGGTCGTCCAGAATTCCCAAGCCGGATAGATGACGTTTTTCTTGGTTAATTCTTCTTTGAGCGCGGCGATCTCGTTGGCGAAATGCCCGTTTTCCGTACTGATGATTTCGCGGTTCGCCTGCTTGTCGAAAATGCTCGTAATCGCGCCGCCGCGAGCCGGGTCAACCGTGATTTTGTAAAATTCGTTTTCTATCGCCGGTGTTTTATTTTCAATGTTTGTTTCCGCGTTCGGCGTTTGAGTCGGGACGATAAAATAAGTTTTATAACCGATCGAAGGCACGTCTCCGGCGATAAACTCAAACTCGGAAGCTTTCATTTGAGCCGCATTCGCATCGATTTTCCGGCTTATGATTTTCCCGTTTTTAATTATCCACTGGATTTGCGGTAAATCGATTCTTGATCCAAACCCTCTCCGATCGACTTTTTTCCCCGTCTCGTCAAACAGCAGAAAATCTACAACCGCTTCGGGAAAATCGACTTTTACACGCACGTTGTCGGTGCGTTTCCACGAGTTGGGATTAAAAACGACGAGCGGAATCGGTTTCGCGTTTTGCGTTTTGAAGGTTGGTTTTGTGTTTATTTGTCCGGCGATAAAATTCAGAGAATCTTTCAGCGCGCCGTTTGAAAGATCAAGCGCGTCGCGGTATCCGTAGATTAAATCTAAAAAAGCCGAATCCGAAGGTGTGCCTGTAATGGCGTCGTGGTGCGAACCGAAAAAGATTTGCCGCCACGCTTTATCGAGCGCCAGGTCCGGGTATTTCGCGCCGCGCAGGTAAGCGATCGCGCCGAATTTTTCCGCCGTTAAAGTCGCGTTTTCCGAAATGCGCTGCGCCACCTTTAAATCCGAACGCGCCGCCGCGACGCCGACGTGAAAAAACAATTTGTCGCGCGACGTGACGGGCGGTTTAACTTTCCCGTTTTTGATTTCTTCGCCGAGCGCTTCGAAATAAAGATCCTGCGCCTGTCCCGTGACGCGAATCTGCGGTTTATTCGTTTCGAGTTTTTCGACGTTTCCGGCTAAATTCGTCCACGGCGGCGTAAAATCTGCGGCGTTAATGCGCAGATCCGCCGCCGAATTAAAGCTCTGCGCTTCCTGAAACTTGCGCTCGGTCATCTGCCGGAAATTGTCGATCGTGTAATTTTTGCCGCTGCCGAAACCGGAAAACGAGTAAGCGTAATCGACGCGTCGGTGCAGAAGGCGCGAGCCGTCGAGAGCGTAATCGTAGAAAAAAGGCTCGAATCCCGTGATTTTTTTCGACCACGCGATGCCGCTAAACCCCGATTTGCGCGCGATTTGCGAGATTTGCGGCGCGTGTCCGAAAACGTCCCAGAGCGCGAGCGAGCGGGCGCGGCGTCCGAGCATCGCTTCGTGCATCGATTGCCCGTAAAGAATGTTGCGAATGATGCTTTCGCCGCCGATCGTCAGCTCGTTGAATTGATTGTAAGCGCCGCCGGTTCCGACGCGTCCCTGCCGGACGGTTTCGCGCAGAAAATCGCGGTCTTCCGGGTGCGTGTCGAGATACGGTTTCAGATAATCGATTTCCGAAAGATAAACGCCGTAGCCGGGATCGGCGCGCATCGATCGCACGTATTGATTCGTATTTGAAAGCGTGATGCGCGAATACCCGCGCTGATCGTGCAGGTAAACCGGATCGACGTGAAAGCCTTCGAGATAAAAAATGCCGCCGCCCGCGCCGCTCGGTTTATGCTCGGCGGCTTTTTGCGCGTCCGTTTCGTTTTTCCAAATCCTGATCGCCGCCGTCCACGCGCCGTTTTTGCGCCAGTAATCGCCGGAAACGCCGCTCGCGCGAACGATCAGAAGATTTTCGCCCGCGCGAAACGCCGCCCGCGCCGTTTTGCGCAGATTCAAATTGTAGCCGTCGTAAATCTTTTCGCCGTTGAGCCAGATCGAGCCCAAAAATCCGTCGGTTTCGAGAAAGCGCGTTTCAACGCTCGTCGAATTTACGTAAGCCGCCGCGTAAGCGGTGCCGATTGTTTTAGCGCCGAACAATTTATAAAAATCGATCTGCGGCTCAGTCAAAGCGATTTCGCGCCAAGAGATTTCGCTCGCGTCGGCTAAAACTTTGACGCGGCTGTCGGCGCCGATCTCCGGCAGCGCGGCGTTTGTTTCCGAAACTTGCGTTTGCGTTTGATTTTGAGTTTGAATTGTCGCTTTGCTCGTTCCCGCCCGCGGTCTGAACCGCTCGACTCCGCCAAACGGCGCGAGCCATTCTTTTTGCGGCAGTTTTTCGATATTGAAACGGTTAAAGTTTTCCCACATCCCTGCGTCGATTTCAGCCGGCAAAGCGCCGGAAATCAGCCATTTTTCGATGCGCGCCCCGTCATCGAGAGACTGCAAGCTGTTTTGCGCCCGAACGCCTGGAGCCGAGCAGCCCACAAACAGCAAAAAGAAAAACGCGCCCGAACGCGTGAATGCGCAAGCGCGAAAAAATTTATTCGAGCGGCGCGAGCCGCCCGTTAAAAGGTTCTTTCTTTTGAAAATCATAAAACGTTTTTCGATAAATAAAACGTCGCTCTATAGCGGTCGGCGCGATAAATCGTGTGCGCCGATTCGATCGGCTGATTGGATTCGGTGAAAACGACGCGGTGAACGACCAGAACCGGCGAGCCGGTTTTGATGCCGAGTTGTTTTGCCGCAAAAGCGCTTGCCGCCGCCGCTTCCAGATATTCCGCCGCGTGATGCATCTGCAAATTGTAGTTTTCGACCAGCACCTGATACAGCGAATTTACGGTCAGATCGACTTGATCGAGCTCCGGGCAAAGTTCAGCCGGAAGATAAGTCGTTTCAAACGCCATCGGCTCATCGTCGGCAAGCCGCAGGCGTTCGAGGCGAAAAACCTCGGCGTCGTTTTCCAGGTCTAAATCCTGAACGATCGATTCGTCGGCGCGTTCGCGCTTGAGCTGCAAAACGCGCGAGCTCGGCGTTAATCCGAGCGAAGCCATCTCTTCGGAAAAACCGTTTAAGTTGCGCGTGTGAACGTCTATCTTTCGATTGGCGACAAAAGTTCCGACGCCTCGCTCGTAGTAAATCAATCCTTCCTGCCGCAATCGCTGCAAAGCCTGCCGGACGGTCATCCGGCTGACGCCGTAGCGCTCAGCCAGCTCGCGTTCGGACGGAAAGTTTTCGCCCGCTTTCAGCTCGTCCTGTTGGATTTGAAGCCGGAGCGCTTCGGTGATTTGTGTATGCAGCGGAATGGCGCTGTTGCGCAGCAAAGTAATTTCCATCGTTTTAAGTTGAAGTGGACTAGACCAGTCCGATTGATAACACGTTATTCAAATTGATGTCAAATAATCGCTTGTGAAAAAAGCAAAAAGCGTTTGTTTTTAACTTTGTTATTGCCGTTTCGATGTCGCCGAAACCGCGCGGCTTTAACGATTTGAAAACGGCTTTTGTCGAAAATGTTCAAGAAAGATTGAAATCGTTTTTTTCCGGCTCGTTCGGAAATCCTTTTCGGATTTTTATTTGTGACGCGATAAAACCAAAGTTTCCTGATAGAGCCAAATAGAGCCAAATAGAACCAAAGAATACTTAAATTATACCCGGCAGGTCAAAATTTGTTGAGAAAAGTTTCCGTGCTTATCGCGCGAATCTTTGCAAACAAGCCCGGGCAAAAAATTTCAGCCGTGTAAACAACGGCGAAAATCGTTTTTACGACAGTACTTTTTCGTTTCCTCCTCGATCTGACCTGTGGCGCCAAAGTTTGTTTTCCGTGAAAACATTCTAACGCAGCAAATTTTAAAGAAAAATTAATTTTATCGTAACTTCGGTTGACAGGCGTAGCTTCTTACGATTAAAGTGTCGTTATAAAAGTGGACTAGACCACTGTGCTTTTCAATCAAAATTCAACAAAAAGTTCGATATATATTAGAAAAAGAATGAATCTCTTTTTTCGCCAGATCATTATGCTTTGTGTCGTGTTATTCGTGTCGCTCTCGGTGCGCGCTCAGAATAACGCATTGCAGATTATTCCCGAACCGAAACAAGCCGAGGCGGTTTCGGAAAACTTTTTGTTGAAAAAAGGCACGAAAATCAATCTGGCAAATTCGCGCAGCGCCGCTGACAGATTCGCCGCCGAGGATTTTATCAACGACGCGCGCGAAACGGCTGGCGTCGCTTTGTCGATCGGCGGAGGAAAAATCCAGATCGGCTTGCTCGGCGATTCGAAAATCAAATCCGCTCTCGAAGCGGCAAAACTTTCCGTGCCGGAAAACTTGTCCGATGAAGGCTACGCCTTAGTGGTCTCGGCAAACAAAGTCATCGTCGGCGGCAAAACCGAAACCGGAACTTTTTACGGCTTGCAAACCTTAAAACAGCTTTTGCGCGGAAACGCGCAAAACGCGTATTTTCAGGGCGCGCGCATTATCGATTACCCGACGATGCGCTACAGGGCTTTTTCCGACGACATCTCGCGCGGCGTCGTTCCGACCGTCGATTACGTCAAGCGGCAAATCCGAACGTTTGCGATGTTCAAGATGAACATGCATTCGCTTTATATGGAGCACACGTTCGCGTCGAAATCGCACCCGCTTTTCGCGCCGGAAGAAGGCAGCTTTTCGCCCGAAGAATTAAAAGAGATCATCGCTTACGCGAAAAATTACCACGTTGAGATCGTGCCGCAGCAGCAAACGTTCGGGCATCTGCACAAAGTTTTAAAGTTCGAAAAATACAATCGCCTTGCCGAAGTTCCGTACAGCGACGTGCTGACGCCGCAGGAAGAAGACACGTACAAGTTTATCGGCGATCTTTACAAGGAAATCGACGAGATTTTTCCATCGAAATTTTTTCATATCGGCGCTGACGAAACGTTCGAGCTCGGCGAAGGAAGAAGCCGCGAAGAATCGCAGGCGAAGGGCGTCGGCGCGGTTTATTTTCGTCATATGAACCGCGTTCGAGACGTGCTGCAGCCGTACAATCGCCGTTTGATGATGTGGGGCGACATCGCGCTCAGCCACCCGGAACTGATCGGCGAAATTAAAAAAGACGTCGTCATTATGAACTGGGCTTACGGCGCGCGCGATTCGTATAAATCGCGTATCGAGCCGTTTCAGAAAGCCGGTCTCGAACAATTCGTCTGTCCTTCGGTCTGGAATTTCAATCATATTTTTCCGAACACCGATACAGCCGCCGTTAATATCCGGAATTTCGTTCGCGACGGGCAGGAAGCAGGCGCGATCGGCGTGATGAACACGAACTGGGACGACGACGGCGAAACGCTTTTTGAAATGACCTGGTACGGCGTCGCGCTCGGCGCGGCTGCCGCGTGGGAAAACGCGCCGCTGAACGTCGAAGCTTTCGACAAAAAATTCGATTGGGCGTTTTTCCGCAGCGAAGACGGCAATTTTACCGCCGACATCAGAACGCTCGGATCGGCGAGCAAAATACTCGGCATCGAAAGCGCGACGCAAAACGCGATTTTCTGGCAAAACCCGTTTACGCCCGCTTTTCAAAAACGCGCCCGCGAAAACGCCGAGAAAGTAAAACAGCTTCGTCTTTCGGTCGAAGCGGTCGAAGAACATTTAATTAAAAACGGCGCTAAAGCGCAGCGCAATAAAGAAATGATTCCGGCGATGCGTTTTGCCGCCGAACGTTTCGATCATCTCGGTCGGCGCTATATTTTGACCGAACAATTCAGCCGCGCTTACTGGGACGCGTATTTAAATATGTCCGACAGGCAAAAGGTGAGAAAACTCGCGTGGTACGGAGGCTCGGTCTACAATTTCCCGCGCGGAATGGCGGAAGAGCTCGGCGAGTTGAAAAGAAAATACCGGGTGCTTTACGCGGCTGAAAACCAGCCGTCGCACCTGGAAAGTATTTTGGCGCGCTACGATCGGTCGATTCAGATGTGGCTTGAAAAATCGCAGCAGATTAATCAGGCTATGGCGCAATACAACGAAACCGGGACGATACCGCCGCCTGAAAAGTTCGGGTTTGAGCTTCGTCCTCTTCAAAACAAGTAAGCTTGGAATTAATAAAAACGCTTTTCGAGGAAAACTATATGAATAGAATGAAAAAATCTGCCTTTGGGGTGTTATCGACACTTCTCCTTACGGCATTGCTGGCAAGCTCGGCGTTTGCCCAGCAAATTACGGCGACTTTAACAGGAACGGTCATGGACCCGAACGGAGCGGTTGTTCCGGGCGCGGCTGTAACGGTGACTTCCATAGACACCGGACTCGTTAAAACCACGACGACCAACGATAACGGTGCTTATACCGTGCCGTTTCTTCAGCCGGGAACTTACAACATCGCCATTGATAAAACGGGATTCAGCCAGGTAACCCGCGAAAATATTAGACTTGAGGTTGCGCAGACGGCGGGCATCGACATTCAGCTCGGCATTACGGCTGAACAGGCGACTGTTTTAGTAGAGGGAGACGAAACGCCGCTTTTGCAGACCGAAACTTCGAACCTCGAAACGACTATAGAGCAGCGCCTCGTCGAGGATCTGCCCTCGGTCGAGCGTAATATTTTCTCGTTCGTCAACCTCGTTCCCGGAACGATCGACACGAACGTCGCGCTCGGCAACCCGAACGGCGCCGTCGGTTCGGCGGGCAACCGCAACTTTTTCGACTCGAACTTTTCGGTCAACGGCGGTCGCGCTTCGACAAACGACGTTTTGCTTGACGGCGTCACCAATACGATCGGCGACTTTAACGGCGTCACGATTTCGCCGCCGCAGGACGCGATTCGCGAATTCAAAGTCATTTCGGGCGTCGCGCCGGCTGAATACGGTCGCACGGGCGGCGGTATCATCACAATTTCTTCGCGCTCGGGAACGAGAAAATTCCGCGGCTCGCTTTACGAATATTTCCAGGACGGCAACTTGAACGCCAACGGATGGGCGCGCAATCGCCAGAGCTTAGAGCGTATCAACGATCTTTCCCGTCATCAGTTCGGCGGCGCGATCGGCGGACCGGTTTTCCTGCCCTGGTTCGGCGAGGGCACGCCTTCGCCTTTGCGCAAGCTTTCAGATACGTTTTTCTTTTTCAACTACGAAGCGCGCCGCGAGAAAAACCCGTTTACGCGCTCATTGACCTTGCCGACAGCCAGAATGAGGGCGGGCGATTTAAGCGAACTGCTCGATCCTTCAAAAGGAGTCACGATTGAAAGCAGAAATGCCGCCGGAGAATTAATCCGAAGACAAGAATATCTTTTCGGCGCAAATAATCCGGGCGGAGCGGCAGGCGCTCCCGTCCTGTTCGGACAAATTTTCAATCCCTATGTAGCCCCCGCGCAGCTCGTTCCGTACACGATCCGTGATACGAATCTGCAGACCGGCGTGGTCACTAACCGAACGGTGATGGGCAGACCGATTTTCGCTCAGAATAATTTAACCAATCTGCCGGCTTGTCCTTCGACCGGTCCGCGCACGCAGGCTTGTATCGATCCGGTTGCGCGCAACGTTCTGCAATATTTGCCGCTGCCGAACCGTCCCGGCTTGGCGAATAATTACATTGTTTCGGACACGGTTGATTTCACGCGCGATATTCTGGCGGCGAGAATCGATCACACGCTTTCCGAGCGTCAAAACTTTTTTGTCCGCTTCAGCTATGAAAAACGCCGGAACGCGCCGCCGAACTTTTTCGGAACACCGGCGACAAACGTTTCTGTCGTTAACGACAGGTTTTACAATACGACGCTTAACCACGTCTACAGCCTGACGCCGACCGTCATCAACAATATTCGTTACGGATTCACACGCGCCGCCGCGCAGCAGGGACCGAACAGTTTCGGTTTTGACCCGACGACGCTCGGATTTCCTTCCTCCCTGGCGGCAAACGCTTCCGCTCTGGTTTTCCCGACATTCACGATCGGCGGCGGATCTGACGGCTTAACGTCACCCGGTGAAATAACGACCGGACAAATCGGCGGATCGGGCAACGAACAGGCGCGCGACACGCATAACGTTTCCGATTCGATCACCTGGCTGAAAGGCAAACACACCGTCAGGCTCGGCGGCGAATATCGCTTGTATCGTTTTTATCCTTTTCAGTTTCTGGCGCCGACGGGCAGCTTCTCGTTTAACCGATTTGCTACGCGCGGACCCGAGCCGACGACTTCGCCGAACCTGGTAGAATCATCCGGATCGTCGCTGGCATCATTCTTTCTCGGAATCCCTTCGGGCATCTCGCAGGAAGTAGTTCAGCCGATGACGATCTGGCACCATTACGGAGCCGCATACGCTCAGGACGATTGGAAGGTTTTACGCAACTTAACGCTTAATCTCGGTTTGCGCTGGGATTTTGAAACGGCTACCGCCAACAAACAGCAATTGATTACCAATTTCGACTTTGACGCGCCGTCGCCCTTGCAGGGCAGATTAAACCTGACCAATCTCGATCCGGCGGTTGCGCAGCTGAATCCGGGGATCAGGAATCTAACCGGTTTGCTTGATTTTCCGGAAGGACCGCAAAGCGAAACGAATTTAGACCGCTTTGCGCCGCGCATCGGTTTCGCTTACGGTATTAACGAAAAAACCACGGTTCGCGGCGGTTTCGGAATGTTCTTTTTGCCGACCTCGCTCGAAGCCATTACCGCGCTCGGCACGAATTTGACGAACAGCCAAATTCAAACGTCGTTCAACACAAACGCAACCTCGCAGGTTACCGCTTCGACCGTGTTTCTGAGTAATCCGTTCCCGAACGGTTTTAACGCTCCGACCGGAAACTCGCTTGGCGCGAACACTTTGCTTGGCGGCAATTTGCCGTTCGTCGTTGAACCGGTACGCCCGAATCCATACAATATGCAGTGGAATCTGGTTGTTCAGCGCGAATTGGCTAGAAACCTCGTTCTCGACGTCGCTTACGTCGGAAGCCGCGGAAGAAATCTCCCGACTCGCGATATTCAGCTGAACCAGATTTCGTCGAAAGCTATCGAGTATGCACGCGCTAATTACACGCAGCCGACCGCTTGCGGCAACGCGCCGTGTAATTCAATCGCCACCTTCTTTGCGCAGCAGGTAGCGAATCCGTTTGCCGGATTGCTTCCGTCGGTTTCGGCTATGAACGGAGCGACTATTGCGCGTGCGCAGCTTTTGCGGCGCTTCCCGCAATATCAAAGCGTCGGTTCCGCGAGACCGCACATCGGTATCAGCGATTATCATGCAATGCAGGTCAACCTGCAGAAACGTTTCAGCAACGGATTCTCGCTGCTTTCAAACTACACATGGTCTAAACTGCTTGATACGGCTGGCGTCGGCAGCGGCGCTTCTTTTACCGACCCGACCAACGTCGAAGACATTTCCAATTACGAAGAAGAATATTCTTACTCGACTTTGGACGTTCCGCATCGTTTCACCGTCAGCTTTACCTATGAACTTCCGTTCGGCAAAGGAAAACGCTTCGGCAGTGAATGGAGCGGTTTGACCGATGCTTTATTCGGCGGCTTCCAGGTTTCCGGCAGCGCCGTTTACCAAAAAGGCGCGCCGCTGACAATTACCTATAACGCTTTCCCGGGTTCGGGACTGACGGCAATCGGTAATTCACAGCGTCGCCCGCTGCGTGTTGACGGCGTCAGCGCAAACTTCGACCGCGAAGAATATCTGCGCCGCGCTCGCGCCGGTGAATCGGTATTTAATCCTGACGCTTTCGCCCATCCCGGAGATTTTGAATTCGGCGGCGCGAGAACTTACAACGACATTCGACGTGACAATTACAATAACGTCGATTTATCGTTTATCAAAAACGTCAATTTCGAAGGAGGCAAAAAACTTCAGTTAAGAGCTGAGTTTATGAATATCTTTAACTCCGTCGTCTTCGGCACGCCGGGACTTCAGTACGGAAGCGCTACCTTCGGAAAAATTACGACCCAGGGCAACCGTCCGCGCATTATTCAACTGGTCGGACGCTTTACGTTCTAAGACTGAAAGGATGAGGCTGAAAGGCGAGTTTGTTTTCGCTTAAAACCTCATCCTTTTATTTTTTTTATTAACAAATGCTAGGTTTTCTGATTTTATTGGTTTTTGCGGTTTTCGCCGTGCTGATGTTCACGCGGCGAATGCCCGCGCTGCTGGCGCTTCCGGCGATGGCAGTCATCACGGCAATTTTAGTAAAACTGCCGTTTATCAACATTTTAAACGATGTGGTAGCCGCCGGTTCGACCAAGCTCGCGTCCGTCTACGTCGCGGTTTTCGCCGGCGCGATGATGGGACGCGTTATGCTGCAAACCGGCATTGCCGAAGCCATTATCAAGCGCGCCGCTGAATTCGGCGGCGATAAGCCGATCGTCGTGGCGTTTGCTTTGATGATCGTGACGGCGATTCTTTTTACTACTTTGCAGGGCTTGGGCGCGATCATTACGGTCGGCTCGCTCGTTTTGCCGATTTTGATGAGTCTCGGTCTGCCGCGCAAGCTCGCGGGCACGCTTTTTCTTCTGGCTTTCGGCACGGGCTTTATTTTCAATCCGATTTTATTCACGCTTTACCGGCAATTATTAAAGGTCGAAGCCGATAAGCCTCTGCCGAACGATGTGACGAATTTCGCGTTCGCGCTTTTGGGCATCATGGTCGTGACGGTCGTCATTTATACCATTTTTGCCGCCAAGCGTTCGGGCGAAGTTTTGTTCTGGGCGGTCGAATCGAAAGAAGAATTCATCGAAAAGAATTTCAAGCGCGACGTGCCGCTGATTTCGCTTTTGACGCCGATCGTTCCTTTGATTTTATTTTTCGGGCTTAATTATTTCGGCATCAAGATCGACTTTATCCCGGCGTTTATTATCGGCTCGCTGTTCGGCGTGATAACCACGCAGCCGAAGCTCGCCATTAAAAATTTAACCGCGGCGGTCGTTCGCGGCATCGAAGACGGCGCTCCGGCGGCGATTTTGATGATGGGCATCGGGATGCTTTTAAACGCGCTCAGCTTGCCGGACGTCAAAGCCGCGCTCGAACCGATGATTCGCGCTTTGCCGCTGCAGACGACGATTTCCTACATCCTGTTTTTCGGATTGCTTTCGCCGCTCGCGCTTTATCGCGGACCGCTGAACGTTTTCGGCGTCGGCATCGGGATTTTCTCGATTATGTTCGGCGCGGGAATCTTGCCGGCGCTGGCTATCCTGGCGGCGATTATGTCGATCGTGCAGGTGCAGAACGTCTGCGACCCGACGAACACGCACAATGTCTGGATCGCAAATTTTACAGGTATTCCCGTTGAAGACCTGACCAAGCAGACGCTCATTCCGATGATGCTCGTCTGCATTGCCGGTCTGATTTTAGCCGCGTTCTGGTTTTTGCGTTAAAGATTTTTCTAAGTTAAAGATTTTTCTAAAAAAAGACTTTTCTATTTTCTAAAACCGTTTATTGAGAGGTTGGTTATGCGTTTGAGTTTACTTTTAATGACAATTCTGGCTTTTGCAGGATTCGTTCAGGCACAGAACAGCACCGAGATCATTGCCGAAAACGGGCAAAAGCATAAGATCGCGGCAAAAGACCGGCAGCGCGGCAATGACGAGATGGTTTATTACACGCTCGCGTATTACAAGAAAAATCCGGCGAATCAATCGGGCATCGACGTGCTCGTCATAGACAACAAGGTTTCCGTCGTGCAGGATCGCGCAGGTGCGGTTTACCTCGAGAAAAAGTCGGATCCGGGCGCTGTCAAAGTTGACGGCACCGGAAAAGGTTTCATTTTAAGCGCTAACGGCGAGGCGCGAAAATGGGTGCTCGCCAATCTAAAACCGGGCAGCGAAGTAAAAGTAAACGAGGTCGTCATCACCAAAAATGCGGCGGGCGAAGTCGTCCCGGCTGCTTCGATTCCGTGTTTTGCGGGCGCTTATTACCGCAAAGCCGTCACGAGTTTCGACGTGTGGACGGGAATTGCCGGAATCGTCAAGCTCGGCGCGCCGAAGGTCGATGAAGATCGTTTGAATCCGCAAACCAAACAACCGCTCGATAATTTCTCGGTTTATATGGGCGGCAACGCGGGCGGAAATTATGAAGTCGACGCAGGTCTCGCGTGGGAATTTACCGTGGACGAAAACGGCAAACGCAGCGAGCGCCGCAACGCTTTCCGCCCGTTCTGGCGAACAAAGACATGGAACGCCGCACCCGCGCAGAAAGAGTATTATTTCTATCCGGGCGAAACGGTGCAGATGGCGGTTTTAATTGCCGGAAGCGGAAAGCTTCGCCTGATAATCTCGGATGGCAAAGCGAAAACTTTCCAGACCGATTTCGACGCCGAGGGCTTTGCGCCGAACGTGATGCGGCAGTTCAAGCGCGTCAACGCCATCGACCAGTTCGGCAACGAAGGCAAACCCGTCCAGCCGACCAAAGCGCAGGTAACCGGAGCCGAATGGCTGCAAACGATTTTGCTTCGAGGAGAAGGCGCTGCCGCAAAACAGATTCCGATGGACAAAACGCGCTTTACGGATATGCGCTGCGCCGACGAATCTTACATTGTCGTCGCGCCCACCGATGCGGCGAAAGGCGCGGAAAAAATTGATATTTACGGAACGCCGAAAAAATAAGGCGCTCGGCAAAAAAGATTTCAAAAAAAGATTTATTAATGAATTACCTTTTAAGATTTAAAGTCGTCGTTTTCTTTGTTTTCGCTTTTTGTTTAACCGGTGTATCCGTTTACGCGCAAAAATTGCCGGACGCGCCGCGCAATACGATCTGGGTTTCTTCGACGGCTTCGCACGACGTTATCGAAAGCCGCGAATCGATCGCCGCTTTTGCCGATAAAGCCAAAGCCGCCGGCATCGACACCGTGATTCTTTACGCCAAGGAATTAAACGGTCACGTCGTTTATCCTTCGAAGATCGCGCCGCGCCTGCTCGAGCATCGCGGCAAAAAATACAACCCGGATTTCGACGTGCTCGCCGCTTTTATCGAAGAATGCCACAAGCGCGGAATGCGTCTTCACGCCGCTTTCGACATTTTCACCGAAGGAAACAAGTTGATCCCCGGCGTCGGCATCGCTTTCGATAAACGAAAAGAATGGCAGTCGATCGCTTACGACGTGGACGAAAAAGACCGGAAAATAAAAATCGCGCCGATCGGCGAATTCAAGCAGGGCATTCCGCTCTGGGTCAACGCCGGTCTGCCCGAAGTGCAGAATTACGAAATTTCCGTTATTCGCGAAGTCCTGGAAAATTACGCGGTTGACGGCGTCGTGATGGATCGCGGGCGCTGGAACGGTTTGAACACGGATTTCAGCGACAATTCGCGCGAGCTTTTTAAGAAATACGTAAAGGACGAAAAACTGAATTTCCCCGAAGACATTTACGAAATACGGCTCGACGCAAGCGGCAAAAAACAGATCGTCGAAGGCAAGTATTTTTCAAAATGGCACGAATGGCGCGCCAGCGTTATCAAATCGTTTTTCGCGCGCGTTCGCCAAACGGTTAAAAAGACCAAGCCGAAAGTTTCGTTCGAGTCTTACGTCGGCTCGTGGTACCCGGTTTACGGAAATGACGTCGGCGTTAACTGGGCGAGCGAAAAACACAAGGTTTCCTACGATTGGGCGTCGAAAGATCATCATCGCACCGGCTACGCCGAATTGCTCGACGTGCTTTACATAGGACTTTATTATTCTTCGAACACTGAAGCCGAAGCCGTCAAAGCGGGCGCAAACTCGTGGCGCTCGGTCGAAGGCGCGGCGCGGCTGGCGAAACAAATAACCGGGGGCGCAACCGTCGTTCACGGCGTAATCAATTACGGCGACGATAAATTATCCGCGGAAAAACTCGCCGCCGGAACCGAGATCATCAAAAAAGAAACGAGCGGCGTCGGAATTTTCGAAGCGTCTCACGTCAAGCGCCGCAATATGTGGGAGCCGCTCGAACGGGTTTTGAAAACGCCCGTCGCGCCTGTGAAGAAAAAAAGGTAAAGAAAAATGGTTTGTTTGAAAAACAATCGGGCGAAAATCTTTTTCCGGTCGCTCGCGCTGCTGCTGGCTGTAATTTCGCTTTTCCCGCTCGCCGCGTCGGCGCAGAAGCGGCAAAAAGCGAAAACTTCTGCAAAAACGCGTGTCGTGATCGTCCCGCTCGACGACCGACCGGCGACGACGCAGTTTGCCGAAATGATCGGGCACATCGGCAATGCCGAAGTAGTCTTGCCGCCGCGCCGGTTATTAGGTACTTTTATCACCGCCGGTGATTCGGAAAAAATCTCGAAATGGCTGCTCGAATACGATTTTTCAAACGTTGACGCCGTAATTTTATCCGTCGATATGCTCGCTTACGGCGGTTTTATGACTTCGCGCCTTTCCCAAACGCCGCTCGACACGGCGCTTCGCCGCCTGGAAGTCATCAAGCAGTTAAAACGCAAAAATCCGCGTCTTCCCGTTTACGCTTTTAATGTCGTGCGGCGCGTCGCGCTTTCGGCTTTCGCGGCGAATCGCCCGTTTCGCGAAAAGATCGCGCGCTGGGCGGTGCTCGCCGACGAAACCGCGCAAAAGCCGGGCAACGCGAAATTAAAAGAAGAATTTGCGAGATTGGAGCGCGAAATCCCGCCAGCCGAAATCGAAGATTATATGGGTGTGCGGCGGCGCAATTTGCAGGTAAATTACGCGATGCTCGATCTGGCAAAAGCCGGAATCGTTGACCGTTTGCTTCTGCTGCAGGACGACGCGCATCAATACGGGCTGCATCGCCGCGACCAGAAAGCTTTGCTCGAACGCATCGCCAAACTCAATTTGCCGGACGATCAAGCCGCGCTTTACAACGGCGCGGACGAAGGCGCGAGCGTTTTATTGAGCCGCGCAGTTTTAAGAAAAGCAGGTTTTAAGCCGCGCGTTCGCGTCGTTTATTCGTCCGAAGCCGGGCGCTCGCATCTCGGCGATTTTGAAGATCAGCCGATCGAAACGAGCGTCGTGCGGCAAGTGGAAACTTCGGGCGCGGAAATTGTCAAAGACGCAAATTCAGCCGATTACACGCTTTACGTCAACGCTCCGCGGCAAACCGAAAAAGAATTCGACGCCTTTCTCGCGCAGATCATCGCCGACGTTAAAAATAATCGCCGCGTCGCCGTCGCAGACGTTTTGTATAAAGTCTGGGGCGGCGGAGACGAGCGCATCGTCAAGGCTCTCGGACGCGAAAAAATGCTTGACCGAATCACGGGCTACGCTTCGTGGGGCACGCCCGGAAACGCGCTCGGAACGGTCGTTCCGCAGGCGAATATGTACGTTTTCGCCCGCCGCAAATTGTACGCCGACGCCGAGCTCGCCAAAAAAATCGAAGCCGCGCAAATCAAGTTTCTTTTTCACAGGTGGCTCGGCGATTACGGCTATCACGTGCTTGTGCGCCCGCCGGTCAACCGCTACGCGCGGCAGGATTTAAAAACGGAAGTCGAAGAATTCGACCGCCCGGCTTACGAAAAGTTTAATGGCATCGTCGCCGAGCGAATGACGCCGATCACGCAAAAGTTTTTCGAAGAAAATTTCAAAAACAGGTTTTACCAAACCGGCAAAAATGCGGGCGAAGGAATCGTTTTGCAGGAAATGGAAAATCTCGAAATTCGCCTGCCGTGGGCGCGCACGTTTGAAGTTTTTATGGATTACAATTTTCGTTTCGCATCAAAAAAAGCGGGAATGAGGACAAAATAATGAGCGCTCGAAAAAACAAAACGGTCGAATCTTTAGTGTCCGGCGCGGTGATTTTCGCGCTCGGCGTTATGCCCTTAAGTTTCGCCGCGCAAACTCAAAAAGCGAAAGTCGGGCAGCCGAAAGCTGTCGTCGCGGCAAAACAATCGGCGGCGGAAAAACAATGGGTCGAGAAAACTCTGCGCTCGATGAATCTGCGCGAGCGCATCGGGCAGCTGATGGTCGTCGGGCAGCTCGGCGATTACAAAAACGTCACGGGCGAAAAATTCGCCGAAACGCGCAGGCAAATTCTTGAAAACAAGGTCGGCGGATTCGTGTTTTATCGCGGCGACGCGCTCGAGCTGGCGGCTTTAATCAACGAAATGCAGCGCGTTTCAAAAGTCCCGCTCTTGATGGCGGCTGATTTCGAACGCGGTCTGCCGATGCAGATTCGCAGCGGCACGAGCTTTACGCACAATATGGGAATCGCCGCCGCCGGGAATCCTGAAATGGCTTATCGCAAAGGGCGGATTATCGCCGAGGAAATGCGCGCCATCGGCATCAACTGGCTTTACGGTCCGGTTTCCGACGTTGCCAATAATCCGGGAAACACGATGGTCAACGTCCGCAGCTACGGCGAAAATCCGGATAGAACGGCGCAATTTGTCGCATCGGAAGTGCGCGGATTAAAAGACGGCGGCGTGCTTTCGACTGCCAAACATTTTCCCGGTCACGGCGATACGCCGATCGATTCGCACATTGATTTGCCGGTGATAAACATTGACGGCGAACGCTTCAGGCGCGTTGAGCTCGCGCCGTTTCGCGCCGCGATCGCCGCCGGGCTCGATTCGCTGATGACCGCGCACATCGCTTTGCCGCAGATTACAGGCGATAACGTCGCTGCGTCGCTTTCGCCGAAGATAAACGTTGATTTGATACGCAATGAACTGAACTTCGACGGCATTATCACGACCGATTCGCTCGGCATGGGCGCGATTATCAAGCATTATAAAGGCGCGGAAGGCGCGCTTCAGGCGATTAAAGCCGGAGCCGACATCGCGCTTTTGCCGCCGGACGCGAAAGCGGCGATCGACGCCGTCGAGCAAGCCGTTTTGCGCGGAGAAATCCCGAGAAAACAAATCGACGATTCGGCGCGGCGAATTCTGCGTGCGAAATATCAGGTCGGGTTAGCGAGTAAAAGAACGGTTGATTTAGACGCGATTAATAAAATCGTCGAAAAACCGGAAAATGTCCGCGCGGCAAATGAGATCGCGGAAAAATCCATTACGCTTTTCCGCAACGAAAACAACGTTTTGCCGCTTTCGCCGCAAAAAGCCCAAAACGCTTTATTTATTATCGCAGCCGGCGACGACGACCCGGATCAGGGAAACGTTTTGAAAGCGGCGATCGAGCAGCGCGTCAAAGGCGCGCGCGTCGTTAAAGTCGATAAACGCACGACCGAAAAAGAATACGAACAGCTTTTGAGCGAAGCGAAACGCGCCGAAACGGTCGTCGTCGCGCCGTTCGTCAAACGAGCCGCGCTGAAAGGCACGATCGAGCTTCCCGAAGCTGAAGCTGAATTCGTCCGCGATTTGATCGACCAGAAAAGAAACGTCGCCGTCGTCGCTTTCGGCAGCCCGTATCAATTGCGGCAGTTTCCGAAAGCGAGAGTTTATATGGCGGCGTGGGCTGTCGAAGACGCGGCGCAGACAGCCGCGGCGCGTGCGATTTTCGGCGAAACGGCGATTCAGGGACGCTCGCCCGTCAGCTTGCCCGGATTTTTCAAGATCGGCGACGGATTGCGGATCGCTCCGCAAAAGGCGAGAGAAAAAGACGCTAAAGAAGCGACGGAAATTTTCAATTAAAAGGGGAAAACGAGTTTCGGGGCAGGCGCTTGCGCGCTGGCGGCATTATTTTAATTATGAAGAAATTATTCATTCTATTAGTCTTAACGGTTTTGTGCGGGCAAACGTTTGTTTTCGCGCAGCCGCAAACACAGGCACAGCGAAAAACGGATAAAAAAGCCGCTCAGTGGGTGGAGAAAACCATAAAAAAAATGACTCTGCGCGAAAAGATCGGGCAGATGATGGTCATGTCGACCAGCGGCGAATTTGCCAACACCGGCAGCAACCGTTTTAAGGAAATGCGACGCCAGATCGAGGAATTTCACGTCGGCGGATTTACGCTCTTTCGCGGCGAAGCCAATTCGATCGCGGCTTTAACGAACGAAGCGCAGAAACTCGCCAAAATTCCGCTTTTCTTTTCGGGGGACTACGAGCGCGGTCTGCGTATGCAGTCTCGCATCGGCACGCCTTTTACGACCAATATGGGCGTGGCGGCGACGGGCGACGTCGGCGCGGCTTATAATCAAGGCAAAATCATCTGCGAAGAAATGCGCGCCATCGGCGGAAACTGGCTGTTTGCGCCGGTCGCGGACATCAATAATAACCCGGACAATCCGGTTATCAATATTCGAAGCTTCGGCGCAGACCCGCAAAAAGTCGGCGAATTCGTTTCGGCGGAAGCGCGCGGCGTGCGCGACGCCAATTGTCTCGCCACTTTGAAGCATTTTCCCGGTCACGGCAATACGGCGACCGATTCGCACATCGGGCTTTCGGTGATTTCGGCTGACCGCAAACAGCTCGACGCGACGGAAATCGTTCCGTTCAAAGCGGCGATCGCGAGCGGCGCGGAATCGATTATGACGGCGCATCTCGCCGTTCCGAACGTGACGGGCGACAATATGCCTTCGACCTTAAACCCGAAAGTCATCAACGATATTCTGCGCAAAGATTTGAATTTCAAGGGCATTATCACAACCGATTCGATGGAAATGGGCGCGATCACGAAATCTTATCCGAACGGCGAAAGCGCCGTGATGGCGATAAAAGCGGGCGTTGACGTCGTGCTTTTTCCGCCGAATCTCGAAGCGGCGATTAAGGCGGTCGAAGCGTCTGTTAAAAAAGGCGACATCACGGAAGCGCGCATCGATGAATCGGTCAGACGCCTGCTCGCCGCAAAATATCGCCTCGGTCTGGCGCAAAATCGCCTGGTTGATCTTACGGCGGCAAACCGCATCGTCGAAAAACCGGAAAACGTCGCCGAAGCAAATCGCGTCGCCGAAAAATCGATCACGCTTTTGCGCAACGAAAACAATTTTCTGCCGCTGACGAAAGAAAAAGCCGGAAAGACTTTGTTCGTCGTCATCGCGGCTGACGACGACGCGGTCGAAGGCGCGGCTTTTACGCCCGATGTTCAGAAACGCCAGCCGAACGCGAAATTCATTAAGCTCGACCCGCGCTCGACCGAAGAAGATTACGCCAAAGCCCTGGCTGAAGCGAGAAATTACGACTCGATCGTGCTCGCGCCGTTCGTCAAGCGCGCCGCCGCCAAAGGCACGGTCGCGCTGCCGGAAAATCAAGTGGCTTTCGTCAGGAAAATGCTCGCTTTGAGCAAAAAGCGCGTCGGCGTCATCGCCTTCGGAAATCCGTATATGATTCGCCAGTTTCCCGAAGCGAAAACTTATGTTGTAACTTATGCAATTGAAGAAGTCGCGCAGACGGCAGCCGTCCGCACCTTGTTCGGCGAAGTGCCTTTTTCCGGAAAACTGCCGGTAAATATTCCGGGATTATTTGAAATCGGAGCGGGAATCGGCAGATAGTTTTGCCGCAGATTAACGCGAAAAGACGCGGATTTTGGAAGAAAATTCGCCCGCTAACGGACAATGATAAATAAATAGATATAAGAAATTGATAAAACAGTAAATATTAGACTTATCTCTTTATCTGATCTATCTAATTTATTTGAATTTATCTCTTTTATCTTTATTCTGATCGGCGTATGTCGGCGTTAATCCGCGGCAAATAATTTCCCGAAACCGGCGGTTTGAATACTTTTATAAATGGAAGAAGCCCAAAATTTAAATTTCGTAAACCAAAAGCGGAAGGTGCGCGTCGGCATCGATGTCGGCGGAACATTTACCGATGTCGTCGTCGTCGATAACGACACGCGCGAAGTCGTTTCGCAGCTTAAAGTTCCGACGACGCATTCGGCGCATGAAGGCGTCGCGCTCGGTATTATCAACGCGATCGAGAGGGCTTTGGACGAGCTCGGCGTTTCGCCCGACGACGTGATTTTTATCGCGCATTCGACCACGCAGGCGACCAACGCTTTGCTCGAAGGCGACGTGGCAAGCGTCGGCGTCATCGGTCTGGGCAGCGGCATCGAAGGCTGGAAAGCGAAATTCGATACGCGGATTCCGCCGATCGAGCTGGCTCCGAATCGTTTCTTAACGCCGCAGCACGTATTTGTTTCAAATCAGAATTTGGACGAAAACGAGCTTTCGCGGATTATCGAAGATTTTCGAGAAAAAGGCGCTGAAGTCGTCGCCGTTTCCGAAGCGTTCGGCGTCGATAAAACCGAGAACGAGGATATGATCGCCGGGCTCGCCCGTTCGAAAGGCATGCTGGCGACAAGCGGTCACGAAGTTTCGTCGCTTTACGGTTTGCGCGCGCGCACGAGAACGGCGGTTATCAACGGCGCGATTTTGCCGAAGATGATTCACACGGCGACGATGACCGATAAAAGCGTGAAAGATTCGGGCATCAAAGCTCCCCTGATGATTATGCGCTCGGACGGCGGCGTCATGAGCGTCGAAGAAGTTCATCGCCGACCGATTATGACGATGCTTTCGGGACCGGCGGCGGGCATTGCCGGCGCGCTGATGTACGAGCGCGTGTCGGACGGGATTTTTATCGAAGTCGGCGGCACGTCAGCCGATATTTCCGTGATTCGCGACGGTCAGCCGCAGACGAAAGCGGCTCGCGTCGGAGGTCACAGAACTTATTTAAATACGCTCGACGTGCGCACGCTGGCGATTGCGGGCGGTTCGATGATTCGCGAGAAAAACGGCGCGATCGTCGATGTCGGCGCGCGTTCGGCGCATATCGCGGGGCTGGCTTACACGTGTTTTCAAAAACCGGAAATCTTTGAAAACGCGAAACTCGTCTACCTGCGCCCGACCGAGCACGACACCGACGATTACACGGCGATCGAGTGCGCGAGCGGCGAGCGATACAGCTTGACGCCGACCTGCGCGGCGAATCTTCTCGGCGTTATTCCGGACACGGCTTTCGCGAAAGGAAATGCCGAAGCCGCCCGGATGGCTTTTAAACCGCTGGCGGACAAACTCAATTTGAGCGTCGAGGAAGCGGCGCGTAAAGTTCTGGAAATTTCCTGCCGGAAGGTCGAAAAACAAATCGAAGAATTGATCGTCGAATACAATCTCGACCGCGCGACGGTCGAGCTCGTCGGCGGCGGCGGCGGCGCGGCGTCCTTAGTCCCGTTTACCGGAACTTTGATGAATCTGCCCGCGCGGCTCGCCAAAAAGGCGGAAGTTATCTCGACTATCGGTGTCGCTCTCGCGATGGTGCGCGACGTGATCGAGCGAAACATCGTCGACCCGACGCCCGAACAAATTTTGCAAATTCGCCGCGAAGCCGCCGATTCGGTGATAAAAATCGGCGCTTTGCCCGAATCGATCGAAGTGCAGATCGAGGTCGATACGCGCCGGAATCTCGTGCGCGCCGTCGCCTTCGGCACGACAGAGCTTAAACAGGATACTGACGCCGAGAAAATCAGCGGCTTGGAAGGCTGCCGGAAAGCCGCCGCGCGCTCGATGAAGCTCGATGAAGCGAGCGTTAAACTCGCCGGTGAAACATCGGGGCTTTATGTTTTTTCTTCGGAAATAATTACGAAAGCGTTTTTCGGCTTGTTCAGCGCCACGAAACTTGCGGTGCGGATCGTCGATAAAACCGGCGTCGTTCGCCTGCAGCGAAATCACGCCGAAGTTCACTCTTCAACGGTTGAAAACATCGCCCGCGAGCTTGAAATCGTGATTACGAAATTAACCGATTTCGGCGACGCCGGGCGCGCTTTGCCGGACGTACACGTTTTGGTCGGCGCGCGCGTCGTCAATCTTTCCGGTTTGGCGGAACTCGAACAGGCGATCGCGCTGGCGCAGACCGAGCTGGAAAATTTGCCGCCGGACGAAAAACTGGTGATCGTCGCCGCGCCGCGAGCAAATTAATTAGCAAATTAATTAGAAGATTTTTAGAAGATTTTGATGATGGAATTACAAACGGATGTTTTAATCGTCGGCGGCGGCGTCGGCGGCTGCGCGGCGGCAATTGCCGCCGCTTCGCGCGGCTTGAAAGTAGTTTTGACCGAGGAATCGGATTGGATCGGCGGGCAATTTACGTCGCAGGCGACGCCGCCCGACGAACACGGCTGGATCGAAGAATTCGGCTGCACGCGCACGTATCGAAAATTCAGAAATGCCGTGCGCGATTATTATAAAAACAACCGCCCGCTGACCGACGCGGCAAAAGCAAATCCGGTTTTGAATCCGGGCGACGGGTGGGTTTCGCCGATTTGCGCCGAGCCGCGCGCTTATCTGAAAGTTTTCAAAGCGATGCTGAGCGAACACGCGCAAAAAGGAAATCTGCGGATTTTGACCGAGCATTTTCCGTTTGCCGCTGAAGCGGAAGGCGATCAGGTTCGCGCCGTGACTCTTCTAAACCTGCAAACAGGCGAAAAGATAACGATTACGGCGAAATATTTTATCGACGCGACCGAGCTCGGCGAGCTTTTGCCGCTGACCGGAACCGAATTCGTCACCGGAGCGGAATCTCGCGCGCAAACCGGCGAGCCGAACGCGAAGGAAGTTGCCGAGCCGAATAACTCGCAGGCGTTTTCCGTGTGCTTTGCGATGAGCTACCACGAAGGCGAGGATCACACGATCGAGAAGCCGGAAAATTACGATTTCTGGCGCGACTTTGTGCCTGAACTGACTCCCGCTTGGAGCGGAAGACTCTTAAGTCTCGGCGGCATAAATCCGCGCACAATGGAGCCGATCACATATAAATTCGCGCCTCACGAAGAAGAAAACAAAGCTTTTGCAGGGCTTTGGACTTATCGCCGAATTCTGCACCGCGAAAATTTCGCCGAAGGCGCGTACGCGAGCGACATCACGCTCGTAAATTACCCGCAGATCGATTATTTTCTTGAAGATCTGTCGAACGCATCGACTTATGAAGAAAAGCGGCGAATGGTCGATGCCGCCCGGCAATTGAGCCTTTCGTTTCTTTATTATCTGCAAGCGGAAAAAGGATTTAAAGGCTTGAAACTGCGCGGCGACGTTTCCGGAACCGAAGACGGGCTGGCAAAAATGCCGTATGTGCGCGAATCGCGGCGCATCAAAGCCGAATTTACCGTTCTCGAACAGCACGTTGCCGCCCTTTCGCGCCCGAACGAAATTTACGCGGAAAAATTCCCGGATTCGGTCGGCATCGGTTTTTACCGTATCGATCTGCACCCGTCGGTCGGCGGCGATAATTACGTCGATGTCGAGGCGCTGCCGTTTCAAATTCCGCTCGGCGCGCTTTTGCCGCAGCGAGTCGAAAACCTGCTCGCCGCCTGCAAAAACATCGGCACGACGCATATTACAAACGGCTGCTATCGCCTGCACCCGGTCGAATGGAACATCGGCGAGGCAGCCGGAAACCTGGCGGCGTTTTGTCTCGAAAAAAATCTGAAGCCGCGCGCGGTGAGAAACGCGCCGGAACATTTAGCGGATTTTCAAGACTTGCTGACGGAAAACGGCGTCGAGCTCGCGTGGCGCGACGACCTGAATTTAGACGACGGCGACCCGCACAGATTCGCCCGTTAAGTAAGTAGCGGAAAGATTAATAGTTAAGGCATCGGCTAACGGTTAAAAGAAATTAAATTAAAAAAAGTGGAAAACAGCGCCCTCCAAATCGTTCGAAAAATAGTTGCCGAGTTCGGCACGAGCGACGTGTATGCGATTGCCGAAACGGCGGGCGTAAAAATCGTTTATGAAAATTGGCACCCGGTGACGATCGGCGAATTTGAAAGAAAAACGCTGACGATCCGCGTGAACCGAAGAGCGCTTGAAAATGATAAAAACGGCGCGATGCTTGAAAGAAAGATCATCGCCCACGAGCTCGGACATTTTTTTGCCGCCGGTTTGAAATTAGAAAAAAAGGAAGAAGAAGCTTTTGCGCACGCTTTTGCCGCAGATTTGACGGGAATCGTTTAATTAAAATTTTTCTCGAAAAAGCGCGGCGCGCGAAGGCGGAACGCGAAATTTAGAATAGTGAGTAAATCTGTAATCGAACATCGAAATCAAAAAATATTCGTCGGCGTTGACGGCGGACAAAGTCATACGGAAGCGGTTCTCGCCGACGAGAACGGCAATGTTTTATCGCGGGGTTTCGGCGGCGCGTCGAACCACGCGGAGCATCCGGGCGGGCGCGAACGTTTGCGAAACGCAATCTTAAACAGCGTCGGAGAGGCTTTGAAAAACGCCGGTTTGCCGCCGCTCGGCGAATTTGTTTTCGCCTCGGCGCATTTCGGGATGACCGGCGGCGCTGATTTTAAGGAAGAAATTATCGGCGAGATCGTCAAAGCCGGGCATTTTGTCGTCGGGCACGACGCGCCGACCGCGCTTTTCGGATCGACCGCCGGAGCGCCCGGAATCGTCGTTATCGCCGGAACCGGCTCGGTCATTTACGGCGAAGACGAATCGGGCAAAACTACTAGAATAGGCGGTTTAGGATATTTGTTCAGCGACGAGGGCAGCGGTTTCTGGCTCGCTTTGCAGACTATCCGTTTGGCGATCAAGGAACAGGACGGCTTGATCGAGCCGTCTGGTTTGCAGGAACTGGCGCTGGAATTTTTCGGGCGCAGGCAGATTCGGGAAATTACCGATGATTTTTATTACGCGAAAATGTCGCGCGACGATCTGGCGAGCTTCGCAAGGCGCGCTCACGAAGCCGCCGCCGCCGGAAACGAGGTAATCCGGGAGCAAATAAATTACGGCGCGCACGTTTTGGTCAAAAGCGTGCTCAGCGCCTCTAAGCGTTTGAATTTCCAGGGTGATTTTCCGGTTGCCGGTGTCGGCGGAATGTTTCGCGCCCCGCTGATGCAGAAATATTTTTCGGAATCTTTACAAAAAGAAGTTTCGGGCGCTATTTTTACACAGCCGCGTTTTAATCCGGCGATCGGCGCCGTTTTGCTCGCGTATCGTCAGGCGGGAATTGAAATAAACGAAAACTTACTAAAGAATTTAGAGAAAGACTCAAAGAAAAATGAACAAGATATTTAAAGATTGGCGCGGCGGACTTATCGTTTCCTGCCAGGCGCCCGCAAATTCTCCTCTTGCCAAACCGGAAATCATCGCCGCCCTGGCTGAAACCGCCGAACAAAACGGCGCGGTCGGCGTGCGGATAGATTCGCCCGCGCACATCGCCGCCGTCAAACAAAGGGTAAAAGTTCCGGTTCTGGGTATTTATAAAATCGTCGAGGCTTCGAGCGACGTTTACATCACGCCTACTTTCGCATCGGCAAAAGTTGTCGCCGCAGCCGGAGCCGATGTCATTGCCGTTGACGCGACTTTGCGCCGCCGCCCGAACGGCGAAAATTTAAACGAGCTGGTTCGCCGCATCAAAGAGGAATTAAAAGTGCCTGTAATGGCTGACGTCGCGACGCTTGAAGAGGGAATCAACGCCATCGAAACGCTCGGCGTCGATTGCGTCAGCACGACGCTTTCCGGTTACACAGAGGAGACGAAACACCTGGTCAAACCGGATTTCGAACTGCTCGAAAATCTCGCGCGCCGGTTCGATCTCCCGATTATTTGCGAAGGTCGCCTGCGCTCTACGGAAGACGTCCAAAGAGCATTCGCCTGCGGCGCGCACGCGGTCGTCGTCGGCGGCGCAATCACCGGGATCGATCAATTAGTTCGCCGGTTTGTTTCCGTAACGCCCGCGCGTTCGGCAAACGTGCAGGCGTCTTAACGATTGCCTGAACTTTTTAATCTATAATTGCTGGTTGTTAAAAAGGAATAGCCCGCGAAACACGCAAAACACGCGAAAAAGGATAAAAGCTTTTCTTTTTTCGCCGCTTTCGCTTAACTTTCGCGGGCAAGTTATCTTAAACGCATTTCGATTTTGGCGATTCAAGTTTTCAAAATGACTTTCAAACTGAAAAACAATTATTTACCATTTATTTTTTTGCTGATTTTCGTTTTGTTCGCCGCGCCCGCGTCAGCGCAAAATCCGGCAAGCGAAGCTGCGCCGGCATTAAAGTGGTATGATCTGCGCGATTTTACCATCGAAGGAAAAGGCTGGACGGAAACCGCCGATTTTTACGACCGCCTGCCAGCCAAAGCCGAAAAAACTGTGCGCCCCGAAGTTTGGAAGCTTTCCTTAAATTCAGCCGGGATTTCCGCGAGATTCACAACCGACGCCGATTCGATCACGGTGCGCTGGAAATTGCGCTCGCCGAATCTCGCATTGGCGAATATGACGGCGACGGCTGTCAGCGGCGTTGATTTATACGTCAGGGAAAACGGGAAATGGCTCTGGGCGGCGTCAGGAAAAGCCGATAAATCTTCGATCAACGAGCAAAAAATCATCGGCAATATGCGCCGGGAAATGCGCGAATTTATGCTGTATCTTCCGCTTTATAACGGCGTCCGTTCGGTTGAAATCGGCGTGCCGGAAAACGCTTCGATTTCCGCCGCTCCCGCTCGCCCGAAAACGATCAAGCCGATCGTCTTTTACGGCACGTCGATTGTTCAGGGCGCTTCGGCTTCGCGCGCCGGAATCGCGTATCCTTCGATTTTAAGCCGCAAATTAAATCGCCCGTTCGTCAATCTTGGATTTTCCGGGAACTGCAAAATGGAACCCGAGCTCGCAGAGCTTTTAACCGAACTCGATCCTGCCGTTTATGTGATAGATTGCTTGCCGAACTTGTCGAGCGGCAAAGAAGTCGAAGAAAAAACGCCGATATTTCTCGAAATTTTGCGCCGCAAAAGACCGGAAACTCCGATCGTTTTAGTCGAAAACATTCGTTACCCGGACGTTTTTATCGAAGAGCGGAAAAATAGAATTTACACCGAGAAAAACGCCGCCTTTAAGCGCGTTTACCGCCGGTTAATAGCTTCGGGCGCGAAAAACATTTATTACGTTCCGCAGCAAAATCTCATCGGCACTGACGGCGAAGCGACGATCGACGGCGTTCACCCGACGGATTTAGGATTTTTTCGCCTGTCCGCAGCGCTCGAGCCGTATTTAAGAAAAGCTCTTCGCTTATCAAAATAATCCGTATAACTTTTAGCGCCGTATTCAGCGATTGAGATGATGTGGGGCGAAACCAGATAAACGCAGTACGAGGGTAAAAAGATAAGCCGAATAACAAAGTATCCGTTTTGCCCTCAAGTCAATTGATTTGTTTCGCCTTGTTTTATAATAGAAATGAACGCTCTTGGTTTTCCGCAATTGTCAGCAATTTTCTATTTCTTAGAACGCCTAAAGTATAAAACTTTCTGACCGCCGGAACTTTCGGGAAGTAAAGTTCCTTCTCCTACCATCTCCCAGCCCTCGTCGCCAAGTTTGGAAACAGCTTTGGCAAGAGCGTTACTCGTTGCTGAGTTCATAGCGCTTAAGCTGCCGTCAACGGTCGCTTCAATTTTTTCAGTCCGGTATCCGGCGCCGTTAACATAAGAAATTATCGCCGTTCCTGTGAGTTTGCCGCCGCTTTGCGAAACGCTGTTAACCGTTGAAACAGAACAATGTTCCCATTTTCGCACGCTTGCCTGATCCTCTTCTACAGCTTGCGCTTGAACGGATTGCGGTATCTGGAACCCGCTCAACATCGAGCCGCCTGTAAGTCCCGCGATCAAAGCTAAAACCGCCGTCAACAAATACACTTTCTTGTTCATACAGAAATCTCCTTTGGAAAATTAAATTTGGATTTGAAACTCTGCAAGCACAATAACGCCTGACTAAACTAAAAGTGCCAAAAATTTTCTTTGCGCGACGATAAGGCAAAGGCATAACTGTTTTTTAACTGAAAATGCCGGTCGCTAAAAATGAAATAGCCCGCGAAACACGCGAAACAGGCAAAAAAGATAAAGTATTTTCTTTCTTTTCGGCGCTTTTCGCGTGTTTCGCGGGCAAATTTTCTTAAAGCTTTACAACCGGCGATGCGGAATTTACTTGATTATTTAAAGTTGCCTTTCAGCCCGGTTTTCAAATAAGGCAAAAGCGTTTCGCGCCAGATTTTATAGCCTTCGGCGTTCATATGAAGCCTGTCGTTTTGGAAAATTTCCTTTTTCGGCTCGCCCGTTTCATCGAGCATCGGCGTCCAGACATCGACAAACATCAGGCGCTTGTCTTTTTCCGTCTCCGCCTTCATCAAGCTGTTTAATTCTTTATATTTAGCCGCAAAACCCAGGCGCGAAGGACTGGGTTTCGCGGAAACGACGATAATTCGCGTTTTCGGCAGTTTCGCGTGCACGATCGAGACGAAACGCTTGTAATCGTTAAAAACCGTTTCGATTGTTTTTCCCGCCGCGATATCGTTTTCGCCGGCGTAAAGCACGATCAATTTCGGCTTGTACGGCAAAACGATTTGTTCGGCGTAGTGATTTACGTCTTCAAAGTGCGAACCGCCGAATCCGCGATTGATCGCGTAAATATCCGGAAAATCTTTTTTCAAAGTGCGCCAGCCGCGAATGCTTGAACTGCCGACAAATAAAACTTTGCCTTTCTTTGGAAAATCCTTTTTATCGGCAGCCGCAAAAGCCGCGATCTCCTTTTCCCATAAGGCGCTGCGTTTATATTCGCTTTGCCCGAAAACGACGACCTGCAAACCGAGCAGCAGTGCGGAAAACAACAGAGTTCTTTTTAAAACTTTACCCATTTATGCTTAATATTTTCTTATATTTTTATGTTTAACTCAATGCCAGTTGGCGTCGGGCTGTTTCTGCAAACGCTTGGCGGCGTCGATGACGTCCTGCAATTCGACCGGATCGCTGAACGGGTCTTCGTCGAGCGCGGTCACGCGGTTCAGCTCTTTTTGCCAGCGCCGCAATTCGGCGACGTATCGCTCGCTCGGGACGCGGCGTAAAACGCCTCCGTTGTCTTCTAAATCACAAATCCCGTTGTGCAGCCATTTGCCCGTGTGCCAATCCGGCATATCGACGGCGGGAAACAAACAAATGCCGTGAAGGTCAATTCCCGAATTAACCGCCGCGAGCGATTCTTCCATCACGTCTTTGAGCCAGGCGGCTCGTCCGCCTTCCATTCCGCTCGTTTCTCCGATTATCATCGGTCGGCGGTATCTTTCCCAGACCGTCCGCATCAGATCGCAAAGAGGCACGATGCGGTCATCATCTGGCGAAAGCGCGGCGTGCGGACCGCTTTCGCGATATTCCATTTGCCCGAATGAATAATTGTTCGCCCCGACAATATCGAGAATTTCCGGCGAGCCGCCAAGCTCCGGGTGTTCCTTTCCGGCGATAATGTCCCAAGCCAGAAACGTATCGACGAAAGTCTCGTGATGCGCGGCTTCGATCAGATCGGGACGATCGCGCGGCGCGACGACCTGCACGAGCGGATCTATATGAACCATCCGCGCTTCCGCGTCTACTTCGCGAATCGCTTTTACTCCGGCAATCGCCGCTTTGCACAAAGCTTTGCGAAATTCGAAACGGTCTTTTTTCGTGTTTTTGAACGGAGCGACCCAGCCCCATTCTCCGCCGCAAAACGAAAAAAAAGTGATCTCGTTGATCGGCGTAAAAAAATGCGGTCCGTGCTGAACCCGCTCGACGACATATTCCGCCGCCGCGCGGCAGTAATCGGCAAAACGCGCTGTAAATTCCTCGCTGAACGGGTCGAGATCGTCCGGGTACCCGTAATGACACAAATCCCAGATCGGCAAAATCTTCGATTCGTTCATCGCGTCGATAACCGGATCGATGCCGGAAAAATCGTAAACGCCGCTTTTATCGACCGTCGCCCACGGAATGCCTTCTCGCGCAACGGCGATGCCGAGATCGCGCAAAATTTTGTAATCTTCGCGAACGTGCGTATCATGCTGAGTTTCAGCGACAAGATCACGCCTGCCCTGATCTTTCCAGAGAAACGTCGAGCACTCAAAACCGGATAAAAAAAATGTCGGAAATATGCCGGGTCGTTTAGCCATTTATACATTCTAGCCGAACATTATCGATAACAGGGAATTTCAGAACAATTATTTTGTTGTATTAACTAGCAGGTAACTTTTCAGTCTTTTAAAGGCAAATGAAAAAGAAAAGCCCGCTCAGGTTTTGATGCCGAGCGGGCTTTTTCTCGTTGTGGCTGCAAACTAACTATCTAACTATCTAACTAACTATCTAACTATCTAAGTAACTACCGAAATAGCTACTAATCTAACCATCTAACTAAGTATCTAACTAACTAACTAACTGGCAACCATCAACTACAAATATAATATCAAAACAAATTAATGATCACAAGCGTACTTTGAATAAAATCACATCGTTTTGCTTGAAAGAAAATTATTATCACAGCTATTTGGTCTAAAATCTTCTGTTTTCAAGTTCGCGCTAATTTTCATCGCACATCTCATTTATTAAATATAAGCATATCATTCGAGTCAAAGCTCATTAACGCGTGTTGAAAAAGCGGACGGGAGCGATCAATCAAATATTGGATATAAATATATTGAGATGTATTTTCGTTTGTTTGACAAGTCTAATCAAGATTTAAGATTATAAAAACCTTTCAGCCGCGTCCTGTAAAACGCGCGGCAAAAGTTTTGTTTTGTAAAAAACCACGTTTTCGCTTTCCCAGAGCGGTTCTTCGCGGGTTCCGCGCAGTTCCTGACCGGCGGCGAAGAGAAAGTTTCGAAGGTTTGCGGCGTGAAGTTCTTCGAGCCTTTTTTTCAAAGATTTCGGCGTCCAGAAGCCTATCACATCGAGATATACGCGATCTTCGCCGGGCGAAATTAAGACGAAATCCGGAATAAAAGCGGTTTTTCCCAGATCGACGATTTCGCGGTTTTTCTGCAAGCTCCACCTCGCGGGCGATTTATTCCAGTCTTTTTCCAGCGTTTCGATATCGAAATTCTTGTATCCGGGATCGTCGAAATAATGCGATTTTAAGTCGCTTTGCAAACTTGAAAGCTCGTAAAAAACGTTTCCGCCTTCTTTCTGGGCGATTTCCGCCGACAGCGCCCAATCGCGGCAAAGAAGAAGCGCCGGCAGAAAAACCGCCATTTGAATCCCGTATTTTTGCGAACGGTGAAAAAGGGAAGCCGCGCCCGTCAGCGTTATGTTATAGCCGCTTTGCGCGTCGCCGTAAATCGTATGAATCAATCCGAAATGTTTTATCCAATCGAAAATCGAACGGTAATTTTCCGTGTCCGAAGGCGCGATGCTGATTTTCATTTCGACGCATTTATATAAAAGCGCCTGCGCCTGCGCCAGATTATACCGGTGAAGCAAATCTATGGGCTCGATCGGTTCGAAGGAGATAAGTTTCTGCTGAGCGGACAGATCTGCGTAAACGCTTGATAAAATCGTCTCGGCATCAATCGAAAATTCGGCGGCGATCGTTTCCAAAACCGCTTTTCTCCGTTCGGAACCAGGCAGGACGGGCTGAAATTTTCGCGCTTCGAGAAAGAGCGCGCGGCGAATTTCCGAAGGCTCCGCAGCGCTCGAAGTCTCAAATTCGCAGCGGTCTGTCAGAAGTTTTATAAACCCGCGCAAAATCCGATAATCGGTTCCCGTTCCAACGTATTCTTCAAGCTCATTTGAAAGCGCGCCGCGAGTTTCGCCTTGAAAATCATTGAAAATTTCGATTAAAACTTCGGCGTCGCGCAGATAATTCGCGTTATCGGTTTTGATCAGGCGCGGGTGTATTTTGTCGCCGCGTCGCCAGTTCATTGCCAGATCGGATGTAAGCATATCCTCTAAATAATACAGTCAAATCAGCGCTATGAAAATAATGGAAAAAATAATGGAAAACGCGGCGGCAAAGCTTAATCGCGCAATGCGTTTATGCGGAAACGCCGGAAAGCGGAGCTTTCTTTATACGAATCGTCTTTACACAAAACTGAAAGATCTTAAAAATTTTCTTTGCAAAAACAGCAAAACGACAGATAATCGCTGTTAGATATAAATTAATTCAAACTTCTTGCATATAATTTGTGTAAATTCATTTCAAAATTTCATTATTATGAATCCAACAGAACAAAAAACTACTGTTTCTGAAGCTGTCAGAAAACACAAGGAATTTCTTTTTCCGGCGGTCGCAACTTATTACCAGGAACCGGTCGCGCTCGTTCGCGGCGAGGGCGAATACGTCTGGGACGATACCGGAAATCGTTACCTCGACTGCTTCGGCGGCGTCCTGACGGTCAGCGTCGGACACGCGAACCCGAAAATCAATGCGGCGATTATCGAGCAAGTGGGCAAAATTTCGCACACGTCGGCGCTTTACGCTAATCCTAATCAATCGGATTTAGCCGAAAAACTCGCCGAAATCACGCCCGGCGATTTGAAAAAATCGTTTTTCACGTCGAGCGGCACGGAAGCCGACGATACGGCGGTTATGGCGGCAAAATTGGCGACCGGCAGACAGGAAATCGTTGTTTTGCGGCACAGTTATTCGGGCAGAAGCGCGACGGCGCTTTCCAGCGTCGGTCATTCGACGTGGCGACCGATTCCGGCGCAGGTTGCCGGAATCGTCCACGCCCGCGCGCCTTATTGTTATCGATGCCCGCTTCACTTAACACCGACCAATTGCGGTCTCGCGTGCGCCGAAGACGTTAAAGACGTGATCGAAACGACAACGACCGGCGAAATCGCCGCTTTTATGGCTGAACCGATTTTGGGCGTCGGCGGCTTTATCGTGCCGCCCGCAGGCTACTTTGAACGGGTCGAGGAAATCACGCGCGAGCACGGCGGGCTTTTTATCGCCGACGAGGTGCAGACCGGATGGGGACGCACGGGCGATAAATGGTTCGGCATCGAGCATTGGGACGTTAAACCCGACATCATCACGTCGGCGAAAGGAATGGCGAACGGCGTTCCGATCGGCTGGACGATCGCAACGGCGGAAGTTGCCGACAAATTCCCAGGTTTAACGTTTGCCACATTCGGCGGAAACCCGGTTTCAACCGCCGCCGCGCTCGCCGTTATCAAAATGATCGAAGACGAAGATTTGCGGACAAACGCCCGCGTCGTCGGCGCTTACCTGCGCGAAAAACTCGAAGAATTAAAGGAAAAATATCCGATCATCGGCGACGTGCGCGGAATGGGCTTGATGCAGGGCATCGAGCTGGTCAAAAATCGCGAAACAAAAGAACCCGCGCCGCAAGCGGTTTTGACCGTTTTTGAAGAAACCAAACGGCGCGGCGTTCTGATCGGCAAAGGCGGGCTATACGGCAACGTGATTCGCACGGGAATGATGCTTAATTCGACAAAAGATAATGTTGACGAACTCGCAGCCGCGCTCGATGCGGGTTTCGCGCTTTGTTAATGACAAAGGAGTGAAATGAATAGAGCCGCGTTTTGTTTAAGTCTGATGTTGTTTTTTTCGATGAGCATTTTTGGGCAAACATCTTCTGAGAAAGTTCAAAAAACTGCGGAACTATTCGTTTCGGCTTATAACGCAAAGGATTACGTCCCGTTTGAGCGCGAGTTTAACGCGAAGATGAAAGCTGCTGTTCCGAGTGTTAATCTCAAAGAATTTTTGGACGGCTTGCACAGGGAGTTGGGAGAAATCTCAAAGCTCGGTTCTCCGCAGCTCAGTGCGCCCACTGTGGGAAATTTCCCCACCGAATTTGAACGCGGGAAAATGGTTGTGATGGTGACTCTGGACGCTGAAGGGAAAATCGCGGGTTTTCGCATCACAGCGCCGCCAGCCGCGAAGCCGAAAAACAGTTCGCGCAACAAAACAAAATTGATTCTGCCTTTCAAGGGCGAATGGCTCGTCGTTTGGGGTGGCGATACGCCAGAGCAAAATTATCATCAGGACGCGCCGAATCAACGTTTCGCCTTCGACCTCTTGAAAGTGGGCGCGGAAGGCAAAGGGCATAAAGGAGACGGCTCGAAAAACGAAGATTATTACGCTTTCGATCAGGAAATCATTGCACCCGCTGACGGCGTGGTAACTTACGTGGTTGACGGCATTCACGACAACAAGCCGGGAGAAATGAATCGAATGTTAGCTGCCGGAAATATGGTCATTATCAAACACCCTGAAGGCGACTATTCGCTTTTCGCGCATTTCAAACAAAATTCGGTTCGTGTGCGCGTTGGCGATAAAGTTGCGAAAGGACAGACAATCGGGCTGTGCGGAAATTCGGGAAATTCCTCCGAACCGCATCTTCATTTTCAAATACAAAACGCGCCGTTTTTTGAAGACGAAGGGACAATGAAAGTTTTTTTTGAAAAGATGTCGATCAAACGCGACGGCAAAACCGAAACGAAAACAGATTACTCACCAGTCAAAGGCGATTTTGTGAGTCAGAATTAAAATATGAAGATACTACTCGGGAACAAACGCCTCTTAACATCGATTCCCGGGTAGAAAGCCGGGATTTTAACCAAAGATAAATTAATTTAACGACGAGAAAATTTGTGTACCGGTCAATTTAATTTCACATCGAATGAAAAATATTTTGTTTAAATCTAATACTCCCGAAGAACGATCTCCTTTTTGGTGGCTGCGCTGGGTGCCGACCGTCGTCGTTTCAGCCCTGATTCTCTATTTTTTGTATATCTTCGGAAGGGTCGCCATCGTTCCTGTGCTGGTTTCGTTTGCGCTGGCATATCTTCTCAACCCGATAGTTTACCAAGGGGAAAAGCGCGGGCTTTCGCGTACGTGGTCGTCGATCGGCGCTATTTTGCTGATAACGCTTGCTATCACAGCATTTATGGCGTATGTCGTACCCGATTTGTGGGCGGAAAGCACGAAAGCCGGTTCAAAAATCGCGGATAATTTCACGCCGGAAAACGCCGCCCAGCAAAGAGCGTATCTGAGGCGTTACTCGCCCGCGCTGGAACGAGTGGCGGGCGATAAAATCGAAAAATTTTTGAGCGATCCGGCGGCGTTTTACAACGAAAATATGGCGACCGCGCCGACGGCGACCGTTGACGAAAACGGCAACCTGACCACGAAGGCGGCGAACGGCGGCGGCTCGGCTATTTTGTCGACGCTCGTTTCATCGCTCGATTTGCTGCTCGTGCCTTTTTTCGTTTTTTATATTCTGGTTGATTTTCAAAACTGGCGCGATTCGCTGGAAAATTTGATACCGCCCAGATTTCGTGAACCGTTCAGCCGCCTGTTTGACGAATCGGGGCGAATTCTCGAATCCTACGTGCGCGGGCAGCTTTTGATCGGATTTATAATGGCAATCTGTTACGGGATCGGATTCTGGTTTCTCGGCGTTCCGGCTTGGGCGGGCATCGCGCTGATTTCCGGTTTATTAAACGCCATTCCGTATGTCGGCACGATTCTCGGCATCGTTCTCGCAGGCGGATTCACCATCGCCGGCGGCGGCGGCGTGTGGGACTTGGCGGCGGTTCTCGGCATATTTGTCGCCGTGCAAACTCTGGAAGGTTACGTGCTGACGCCGCGCATTTTAGGCGGGCGGCTTAATCTGCATCCGATGGCGGTTTTCCTCGGCTTGCTGGTCGGCGGAAAACTTTTCGGTCTTTTGGGCGTGATTCTCGCGATTCCGGCAATCGCCATCGGCAAAGTCTTTCTTAAATTCCTGCGCGAACTGTATCAAGGCTCATATTTTTATCACGCCGGAGACGTTCACCCTTTGGAAGCGCCAAGCGAAAATATCGAAGAGCGCATTGCTGAAGCCGCCGATACCGTTCTCGCCGAACAGGAGCAAAAGGGCGAAGACGACGAAAATGAAAACAAAACGCCTGCGGTAGCGACAAGTGAAATGCCTTCGATAATCGAAAAGCCGGTTTGAAAGAATTAAACCGCTAAAGATACGCGAAGAAAACAAAAAACGAAGCCGATTTTTATAAAAATCTTTGTGTGAACTTCGTTTTCCTTCTCGGTTTCAAAAAATTATGAAAACACTAATCAAAAACGGACGAATTGTAACGGCGGTTGACGATTATAAAGCGGATATTTTAATTGAAGACGAAACGATTTCGGTCATCGGCAGAACGCTCGAAATGGAAGCCGATGTAACGATTGACGCTTCCGGTAAAATCGTTATTCCCGGCGGCATCGACCCGCACACGCATATGGAACTGCCGTTCGGCGGGACGCAGAGCTCGGACGATTTTTTTACAGGCACGCGGGCGGCTGCGTTTGGCGGGACGACGACGATTATTGATTTCGCCGTGCAGAACAAAGGCGAATCGATGACGTCGGGCGTCGATAACTGGCACAAAAAAGCGAGCGGCAAATGCGCGATTGACTACGGTTTTCATTTGATCACGACCGAGTTTGAAGACGGCGACGAGCGCGAAATGTATCGCCTTATGGACGAAGGCATCACGAGCTTTAAATTGTTTATGGCTTATCCGGGCGTTTTTCTGGCTGACGACGCGACGATTTTTCGTGCGATGTCGGCTGCGGGCGCGCGCGGCGGTCTGATTTGTATGCACGCCGAAAACGGGATTGTGATAAATGAAATCATCAAACGCGCTTTGGCTCAGGGGCGAACCGCTCCGAAATATCACGCCTTGACGCGCCCGACGATTGCCGAAGCCGAGGGCGTTCACCGCGCGATTGCGATTGCCGAAATGGCTGAATCGCCGGTTTACATCGTGCATTTGTCGTGCACAGACGCGCTCAATCAGGTTCGCGAAGCCCGCGACCGCGGAATCCCTGCGTTTGCCGAAACCTGCCCGCAGTATCTTTTTCATTCCATCGAAGATTACGGCGACGATTTCGAGGGCGCGAAATACGTGATGACGCCGCCGCTGCGCGAAAAACACAATCAGGCGGAACTCTGGAAAGGCTTGAAAATGGATGATTTACAGGTGATTTCCACCGACCACTGCCCGTTTTGCATGAAAGAGCAAAAAGAATTGGGCGTAAATGATTTTTCAAAGATTCCGAACGGCGCGCCCGGCGTGGAAAACCGTATGTCTTTGATTTACAACGGCGGAGTGGTCGAAAACCGCATTTCTCTTAATCGTTTCGTCGAGCTGACTTCGACCGCCGCCGCGAAAATGTTCGGACTGTTCCCGAAAAAAGGCACGATTGCAGTCGGTTCTGACGCCGACATCGTGATTTTCGACCCGGAAAAAGAACACACTTTCGGCGTCGCAAACGAGCATATGAACGTCGATTATTCTTCTTACGAAGGTTGGAAAGTAAAAGGAAAAGTCGAAACCGTCCTTTCACGCGGGCGCGTCGTCATCGAAAACGGCGAGCACAAAGGAAAAGCGGGCGACGGGCAATTTTTGAAACGCGGAACTTGCGTGAATATTTAAGGGGAAAATAATATGAAAAAGACATTGGGCTTTTATCTCACAGCATTTTTGATTTTATGTCCGGCGTTTGTTTTGGCGCAGGACTCCAAAAAACCGAAAGATACGCTTGAACAAAAAATCAGAAAACTCGACGTTGCTCAAGCCGACGCGGTTCTGCGAAAAGATTTTGAAGCATTCGACAGGCTTTGCGCGGAAGATTTTACAGTCAATAATCCGTGGGGCGATATAACAAAAGGAAGAGCAGCCGTCAAAGAGCAAATGCGCTCGGGTATGATCAGTCACACTTCTTTTCTAAGGGAAATCGAGTCGGTTTTGATTTACGGAAAAACCGCAATCGTGATGGGACGTGAAACAGTGGTTACGGGCGAAAATTCTCAGGAAGCCGGCAAAACTGTGCGTCGCCGCTACACAAACATTTGGATGGAGCGAAACGGAAAATGGCTCTTGACGGCACGCCACGCCAGCGTTATTCCTGAAAATACTTCTTAATAACGAAGGCAATAAAGAGAAGGGCAATTTTTGAAAAGCAGAACGTGCGTGAATATCTAATCAGATTTTTCAATGAAAAAGGAATTAGCTAATTACATAATTTGTCTTTCAAAATGTCTTACTAAAACAAAGCAATCTAATGAT
>JAOAPX010000041.1 GCA_025463125.1 Acidobacteriota bacterium
CCGCGCCGATCTTTACGCGCTCGGAACGATCGCCTATTTAATGCTCGGCGGAAAAACGCCGTTTACGGGCGATTTAATGCAGCTTGTTATGCAGAAAATTATGCATACGCCCGCCCCGATCTCGACCGTCCGCTCCGATATTCCGCCCGGCGTGGAACGCGTGATAATGAACGCGCTCGAAATCGAGCCTGCTAAACGCCCTTCAACCGTCGGAGAATGGATCGCAGAGCTCGAAAAAGCGTCGGAAGATATGGAAGAAAACGTCCATACAGGGAAATCGCGGCTCGTTGTGCTCGCGCCGATCAATGCCGAGGTTTACGTTGACGACGAGCGAAAGGGAAGTGTCGGAAGCTCCGGACGCCTGATTTTATCGAATGTTCCGGTCGGGCGTCATATTTTAAGAGTTTCCAAAACGGGCGAAAAAGACGATGAGCGCGTGATCGAAATTACGAACGAAGCCTCCGAGCAGGTTATACAGGCGCAGTTAAAGCCCGTTTTCGGAACGGCAAGCCAGCCGTCGCCCTCGCGCGGAACGAGCCAGACGGGGAATTCGAGCTTAATGCCCGGGATCGTCGCCTGCGCCAATTGCAATTCGCGTTTTGCCGAAGGCGTAAAGTTTTGCGGGCGCTGCGGAAATCGCTCGTTCACGCTCGTCAGCCACGGCGAATCAGCCGAAAATTCTTTTCAATGCCCGCGCTGCCAGAACGAACTGCCGCAAAACTCTAAATTCTGCGGTCGCTGCGGTTTGAGTATAAACCGGACAGATAATTTTCGTCCCGCGCAATCTACTTCCGCCGGTGCGAGTTTTCCACTGCAAAACCGGCAAACCGAAAAAAGTTGCCGTAAATGCGGCACCTCGTTTTCGTCGAATATAAAATTTTGCGGGCGCTGCGGAAGTAATCTCAGCCATTAGCAAAAAAAAGAGTAAAAATATAAAAAAAGCGTATAAACCGCATTGATTACGGTTGTAACTCCAAAGATTTATTTTTTTACGGCAAATCTGTATAATAGCGAGCACTATCCGTTGCCGGGGAAGCGCAACGTTTTAGGTAAAGCATAATGAAAATTTGTCCAAAATGTAACACCCGATATTCAGATGATAATTTGAATTTTTGTTTAAACGACGGCGAATATTTATCGACAATCGACGATTCACCGGCGACCGTCATAATGGACGCGCCGCGCGTTACCGATCAAACCAACTGGAACCGGTATGAAGCGCCTCAAACGGCTCCGCCGCCCGCGCCGTGGCAAAGTCCCGCCCATAATGTGCAAAATCAATCGTTCGGTGTTCCGCAGATGAATCAATCGCTCGACCAGACTTTGCCGACCGTTTCGCTCGCGCTCGGAATTCTCGGTTTTTTGCTGGTTTGCTGCTACGGCGGCGTTCCGCTTGGAATGGCTGCAATTATTACAGGGTTTTTAGGGATGAAAAACGCGGGGAACGAACCGCATAAATACGGCGGTCGCGGGCTGGCTATCGCCGGTTTAGTGCTCGGAGCAATCAGTCTTATAAGTTCCGCAATCTTTATACTGATTTCTATTGCAGCCGGATAATTGAATAGTTTTTATAAATTTGCCAGATGCGCGTAACTCTTCGCGTGGCGGCGGGTCCGCAGGTCGGACGCGTTTTCACGTTTGAACAGCACGAAACCTTTATGATCGGGCGCAGCGAAGATTCACATTTTTGCTTGCCTCAGGACAGGTATTTCTCGCGTCATCATTGTATTTTGGAGATCGCGCCGCCGCAGTGCTTTCTGCGCGATCTCGGTTCGACAAACGGAACATTCGTCAACGGCATTCGGGTCGAAACCGCTCATTTGAAAAACGGAGATCGAATTCAGGGCGGCGAGACAGTGCTGGAAGTCGAGGTTTCTTCCGATTCTTATTACATTCCCGTATCCTTTAAGCAAAGCATTCCGCCGACGGAACCTTCGATTATTACAATTCAATGTTTAAATTGCGGCGTCGCTTCGCGCGCGGAAGCCTCGCTTCCCGATGCCAAATTATCCTACGTTTGCGATAACTGCCGCGAAATCTTAAAGAAAAATCCGCAGCCGATTCCGAATTACCAGATGATAAAAATTCTCGGTCAGGGCGGAATGGGCAGCGTTATGCTGGCGCGCTCTTTAAAAGACGGGCGTCCGGTTGCGATAAAAACGCTTTTGCCCGAAGTCGCCGTCAGCGAGCAGTCTCTGAAAAGATTTATCCGCGAGATTGAAGTAGCCGCGAATTTGCGGCATCCGAATATCGTCGGTTATATCGAACACGGCACGCATAACGGCATCGTTTACCTGATCTCGGAATTTGTTAACGGGATGGACGCTTCAAAGCTCGCGAAGTTTCGCGGCGGGCGGCTTCATTACAGGGAAGTCGTTAAGATTATCGAGCAGACTTTATCCGGGCTTGAGTTTGCCCATAATCTCGGTTTTGTTCACCGCGATATTAAGGAACAGAATATTTTGATCGAGGGAGAATTTCCCGTTTATAAAGCGAAACTCACGGATTTCGGTCTGGCGAAAAGCTTTCGTCAAACGGGTATGAGCGGCGTAACGATGGTCGGAGACGTCGCCGGGACGATCGCTTATATGCCGCCCGAACAGGTACGCGACTTTAAAGAAGTAAAGCCGCCTTCTGATATTTACGGCGTCGGGATGACGGCTTACAGTCTTTTGACCGGCGCTCACGCGCTGGATATAAGCGCGCGCGCGGGAATTTCCGAAACCGTCAAAGCCATTTTTGAAAAACCGACAATTCCTTTAACGCGCCATCTTCCGGGTATTCCGCCGCGTTTTGCCGCCGTGATCGAAAAAGCGCTCGAAAAAGATGTCGAAGCCCGCTGGCGTTCCGCTGCCGCAATGCGCGAAGCCCTTTTGCAATCGATCAAATAATTTTACTTCGCACAATCCGCAAAGACTTTAAAACAAATAAAACTCGAAGAGTATAAGCAATAATATAAATCGGCTGAGCCGAAACGCGGCGTCGATAAACCGGAAGATATTATTGCTTATACTCTTATTTGCCTTTTTCGCCTTTTCGGGCGTGTGCGAAATAATCAAGGGCTTTTTGAAGCTGCAGCTTAATCTCTAAAAAACTAGATTGTTTTTGTAACTTTTGAAAGCGAACGCGGCGCGTCCGGATTTATGCCTTTTGCTTCGGATAAAAGCGCGGCGAAAAGCTGCGCCGGGATAATGTTCGGGATCGGCGACAAAAACTCGTCGATTTCCGCGGGCATCATTAAAGAGCGCGAGCTGAGCGCCGCTATTTCCGGGTCGTTCGTGATCGAAAGGCTGTCCGCGTGCAAATCTTTAAGACGCGTGAGCAAATCGAGGTTGCTCTGCTTTGTAACGCCGGTCGGCGCAAATAAAATAACCGGGAAACGACGCTCGATGATTGCTAAAGGTCCGTGAAAAAAGTCGGCTGAAGAAAATCTTTCGGCGACGACGTAGCAGGTTTCCATCAGTTTCAGCGCGAGCTCGTACGAATTGCCGTAATTCATTCCGCGACCGACGACGACGCAGTTTTCCATAAAAACATAGCGTTCGACCAGTTCTTCGACCTTTGATTTGAGCTGCAAAACCTGTTCGGCGTATTGCGGGATTTTTTCAAACTGAATCGCTTCGTCGGAAAGCTGCGCGGCAAGCATATAAAAATGAAGCATTTGCCCGGTATAGGTTTTTGTCGCGGCAACGGATTTTTCGCGCCCGGCGTGGATTAAAAGCGTTTCATCGGCGAGCTTTGCCATCGTCGATTCGCTTTCATTGGTGATTCCAAGCGTGTACGCGCCGGAATTTTTGGCGTTTTCGAGCACTTGATTAATATCGTCGCCTTCGCCCGATTGCGAAACGCCGATGACGAGCGCGCGCTTTAAATTCAGCTTTGATTTATAAAGCGTGAAAATTGACGGAGCCGAAAGCGAAACGGGAATCCCGGTTGTCGCTTCAATCAGGTAACGACCTAATTGACAGGCGTTGTCGGAACTGCCGCGGGCGACGAGAACGATCAGATCAATTTCTTTTTTTCGTAAAAATTCGCCGAGCTTGGCGACTTTCGATTGTTCAGCTTGGATGGTTCGCTCTAAAACTGCGGGCTGTTCCGCAATTTCCTGTAGCATTAATGACATAGGTTTTTGTATTTTTCAGATGTATATTGGCTAAGATAAAAAATAAAATTATTACGGTAAAATCATTACCGCAGCTTCGCCCGTAACCACGGTTTCACCGTTTTGATTTGTGCAAATCGTTTCGAGCGTGATTATCTGTTTGTCTTCACGAATTTTCGATACCGTTGCCGTCGCCGTTACGTAATCGTCGATGAAAACCGGCGCGATAAATTTCAAAGTCTGGCTCAAATAAACGATTTTCCGCTCTTTGAATTCGTTTCCGAGAACGGCGGAGATCAAAGCTCCGCTGAGCATCCCATGGGCGATTCGTTTTCCGAAACGGGTTTGCGCGGCAAAATTTTCGTCCAGATGAATCGGGTTATAATCGCCCGACACTTCCGCAAATGCACGAATTACCGAATCCGTAATCTGTTTTGCGGTAGAAAAACTATCGCCGATTTGTAAATTTGTGTTCAATGCCGTTTTCGGGTGTTTCAAAGTATCAAAAGCAAATAATCTATTTATAATTATATATTGACCTTTGAATTTTGAATAATCTATGCGCTCGGTTCATTATCCGATATTTCATTTTTAACTTCCAGTTGCCCGCTGCGGATATGCAAATCGGTTTGCGGGTACGGAATTTCGATATTATTTTCCCGGAACTTTTCCCAGATCGCAAAGTTTAAATCGCTGATTAAAGCGGTTTTGCGATGAAGCTTTTCTTTACTCCAAATCCATAACTGCAAATCAATCGAGCTGTCACCGAATTTGATCAAGCGAACCGCCGGTTTCGGTTCGGGCAAAACGTCCGTGTTTTCGGCGGCGGCGTCGAGCAGCAACCTTTTTACGTGATTGATGTCGGAATCATAAGCGACGCCGATCGGAAGCCGGAAGCGAACGATTTTATTTTCGTAATTCCAATTATGAACGTTCTCGGAGATAAACTTGCTGTTTGGAACTATTATGGCAATATTGTCGTTCGAGCGGACGATCGTGCTGCGCGCTCCGATTGAAATAACTTTCCCGTCAACGCCGTCAACTTCGATACGGTCACCGATCTTTACGGGGCGCTCAAACAAAATGATTAAACCGCTGATAAAATTACTGGCGACGTTTTGCAAACCGAAACCGATGCCGACTCCGACCGCGCCGGCTAAAACATTCAGCGTCGTCAGGTTTATCCCGACAGTCTGCAAAATAACCAGAAATCCTACCAGCAAAAGAAAATAGCGAATAACGGTGCCGATCGCCAGCCGCGCTCCCAAATCAAGATGCGTTCTTCCGAGAATGCGCTCGACCAGTATGTTTTTTATTTTATTGGAAACGAAAAAAAGCAGGATCGTCAATAAAATCAAGTAGATTATATTGAGCGGCGTGATGCGCGCCTCGCCGAGCGTGAAGATGTTGTAATTTAAGATGTGAAAAAACGGGTCTAAATAATCGCGTAAAATTTCTCTCAAAACCGGTTGTTCTCCAAAAATTTTTAGTGTTTTTAAAAAAACGTTCTTTTCAAAACTGATTCCGAATATAAATAGCACAACCTGACCGCAAACAAATCAGCGTTTTTTAAGGTTTTCAATGAAACCGATAAGCAATCCGGCGAAGAGCTTCAGCTTCGATCGTTTTAATTCGGGTCCGCTTCGTTCCGCCTTGTCTGCGTCGGCTAACTCGGTCTTGACGGCGTCTTTCCGATTGTCAACGCTTTCTGAATCTTGTTTGAGCGTGGCGAGCGTTTCAGTCTTTTTGCCGGGAGCGGCGGACTTGTCCGGGTTTTCGACGATTTCTTTTGCAGCCGCTTTATTTGCGCCCGCTTCGGCGGTTTCAGGATCGGAAAATTCCTGTAATACGGCGTTTATCGTCCCGCCGGTCAGAATTACCAAAGCCGTCAGGTAAAGCCACAACATCAGGATGATTACTGCTCCGAGCGATCCGTAGGTTTTATCATAAGTGTTGAAATATCCCAGATAAAGCTTAAATGCATAAGAAAGCACCACCCACAAAGCAATTCCGATGATTGCTCCCGGAGTAACCCACGTCCATTTATGGTCTTCGTGATTGGGAAGAAAGTTGTAAATCAGCGCGAACACCGTTACTAAAACCGTTAAGATTACAACAACCTGCAAAACGCCTAAAAAAAACGGGGACGAAATGGGAATATTTATATAACTTAAAATCAGCGATAAAAGCTTTCCGCCGTAAAATATTACGCCGAGCGCGATTGTTACCAAAATACCTAAACCGAGAGTTAAAGATACGGACGTCAGTTTTGTTTTCCACCACGGACGATCCTCCGTCAGGTTATAAACTCCGTTAAGTGCGATCCTGATACTGTCAACTCCGGCAGAAGCCGACCAGATAGCCACCAGGAATCCGAAAGTCAATTTTCCGCCGGAACTGTTTTCGGTAACTTCTTCAACCGTCTTTTGCACTAAATCATAAGCGGAACCGGGCATCACCTGCCGCAGGTAAAAAAACATCTCGGTTCGCAAATCATCAGCCGTTTCCAGAACCATCCCGAATAAACTGATTATGAAAAGCAGCAGCGGAAACAGCGCGAAGGCAAAGTAAAACGCTACCTGCGCGGCGGCGCTCATCAAATCTTCTTCCTGAAACGCCTTTGTATAAAACCTCGTAATGAAATTTTTGAGATTTAGATCTCTCAGTTCCCGGATCGTAAAACTCAGAATAGACATAACCCCTTTTTAACCCCCTGATTCGAAAAAAAACTTTTATCGTGAACTTAGATACTTATTTCAACTTAAATCAGCTTTAGAACCGCAAAGCGTAAATAAAATTTGCCGAAACGATTTTCTTTACGCGTTTTAAAAATCTCGCGCTACTTTTTATTAAACCGGAATACCTTCTAATAATAGGTTTAACATACGTAATATCACAATTAAAAGCAAAAAAACTTGGAGTTTTAAGACTTCTGTTTGCCGGCATTGAATAATTTACAAGCGAAGAAGCGGAAACAAAAATTTTATAGAAAATAAAAAGCGGATCGCAGCGGAAACAAAAGCAGATAATTAATTGATAATTAGCCGTTGGCTCTTTTTATTTCTGTTGTGTTTTGGGAATTGTTTGATTTTTCCGAAATTTTTTTCAATTCGTAAATCTTCAATAAAGCTTCGACCGGGGAAATGGAATCAATGTCGATTTCAGACAATTTATCAACGAGAGAATTTCCAGCGTCAGAGGGGTTTTTATAAATGTTCGCGGCGGCGTTTTCCTGCTCGTACATTTCCAGAAGCTGTTCGGCGCGCCTGATGACGGGCAGCGGCAAACCGGCTAGCTTTGCGGCGTACACGCCGTAACTTTTTATCGCCGTGCCTTTTTCGAGCTTGTACCGGAAAGTTAATTCGCCATTGTTTTCTTCGATTAAAAAATGAAAATTTTCGAGACGCGGCAATATCTCATCAAGCTCGGCGAGCTCGTGGTAATGAGTGGCGAAAAGTGTTCGGGCTTTTAATTTCGGATGATTATGAATGTATTCGAGAACCGAACGGGCAACGGCAAGCCCGTCATAAGTCGAAGTTCCGCGACCGAGCTCGTCGAGCAGGATCAAGCTTTTCGGGCTTGCGTGATGAAGAATCTCCGCGGTTTCGATCATCTCGGTCATAAACGTCGATTCGCCCGCGCCGATGCGGTCGTATAAACCGATTCGCGTGAAGATACGATCGCAGATGCCGACGACGGCTTCGTCAGCCGGAACGTAAGAGCCGATTTGCGCGAGCAGAACAATCAAGGCGATTTGGCGCAGGTAAGTTGATTTGCCGGAAGCGTTCGGACCGGTAATCAAGGCGATCTGCGGCGCGCCGTTTCCGCCGAGCGCCGAATCGTTGCCGATAAAATCAACGTTTTTCCCGGCGACGATTCTTTCGATGACCGGATGTCGCCCGCTTTTTACGCGCAGAAGAAAAGTATCATTAACGATCGGTCGCGTGTATTTGAATTCGTCGGCGACATCGGCAAGCGAGCAGATCGAATCGAGATACGCGACGCTTTGCGCGGCAAGCAGAATTTGCGCGCGATTTTTCCCGACCTCGGCGCAGATTTGCCGGAAAAGGTTATTTTCGAGTTCGGATATTCGTTCCTGCGCGTGTATAACCAGGGATTCGTGTTCTTTTAATTCGAGCGTGATAAATCTTTCCGCAGGCACGAGCGTTTGTTTTCTCGTGTAATCGGACGGAACGAGATGCAGATTCGATTTGGTGACCTCGATGTAATAGCCGAAAACCTTATTAAAACCGACGCGCAGAGATTTAATCCCGGTGCGTTCGCGTTCGCGTTTTTCAAGCTCGGTCAGAAAAGCTTTTCCATCTTTTAAGACTTGCCGCAATTTGTCGAGTTCTTCGGAAAACCCCTGTTTGATAATCCCTGTTTGTTCGGCGTATCGCGAAGGAAGTTCTTCGGATAAAGACGAATCGATGAGATTTGCCGTATCCGCGCAATCGGGAAGATGAGCCAGAAGCTGACCGAAACGAATCGTATCGTTTTGCAAAATTCGTTTGAGCGGCGGCAGCAATTCCAGGCTTTTGCCGAAGGCGCGAAGCTCGTAAGCCGATATATAATTAGCTTTAGCCCGGCTCGAAAGTCTTTCCAAATCTTTTATTTTAGAGAGATGTTCGCGAAGCGAAATTCGTTCTCGCGCATTTTCCTTAAACCATCCGAGATGTTCCTGCCGTCGATAAATTTCCGCCGAATCCAGCAGCGGCTGACGGAGCCAGCGTCTTAAAAGGCGGCTTCCCATCGGCGTTTTCGTCCGGTCGATAACGGATAAAAGACTGATTCCTGTTTCGCTCTGAAAAATTTCCAGGCTGCGCAGAGTGTTGCCGTCAAGCAGCATATACTCGCGAAAATCATAACTCGTTAAACGGGTCAAATGATCGGCTGCTTCAAATTGCGTTTGCCGCAAATACGCTATAAGCGCTCCGGCAGCCGAAATCGCCAGCGGGGAATTGTCGATGCCGAAAGGTTTTAGCGTGGTCGTCCCGAAATGCTTGAGCAAAGTTTCGCGCGCCGAATCGACGGAAAAAACGTTTTCGCCGAGTCGCGTCACAAATTGCGGTAAATCGCGGTTTGAGAATTCCGGTTGAGTATCGGTAATAATTATTTCTGCCGGAGCGAGCCGCGTAAGTTCGGCGAGCGAGTCTTTGTTATCGATTTCCGTAGCGGCGAAATCGCCCGTTGAAATGTCGGCGTAAGCAATGCCGGCGCGATTTCCGTCGCTGACAAAAGCGACCAGATAATTATTCGTTTTACTGTCTAAAAGCTGCGGCTCGATGATCGTTCCGGCTGTCACGACGCGGACGACGTCTCTTTGAATCAGTTTTTTCCCGTCCCTGCCTTTTACGGGCGAACTTGATGTCTGCTCGCAGATAGCGACGCGGTGACCGCGGGAAATAAGCGTCGCTAAATGACGTTCGAGCACGTAATGCGGAACGCCCGCCAGCGGAACGCGTGCGCCTTTGCCGTTCGGTTTCGATGTTAAAGCAATATCGAGCTCGCGAGCCAAAAGATGAGCGTCCTCGTCAAACGCTTCATAAAAATCACCAAGACGAAAAAGCAAAATAGCGTCTTGGTGTTTGGCTTTGATTTCCAGATATTGCCGCCGAATCGGCGTTTCGTCGTTCATACTTAACCGCGCGAGCGCTCGAGCAATGTCATCGTCAGAACGCTGAGTAAAACTCTTTCCTGCTGCTCGTCCGACATTTGATTTTTTTGTTCGAGCTCGAATTTGCTTTCAAAAAACGCAGGCTGTTTTTGCAGCCGCGCGACAGGATTGCCGTCCATCGTCGAAATGACATACGCCGGGTTAAATAAATATCCGGTAAACATCCCGACAATCGGTATCTCCCCGACCAGACCGTCGAGGACTTTTACCCATGCGCTTTCTTCTCGAATTTGCAGAATTTGATTGTCGCCGCCGTCGAAAACTTCGTAATTCGCTTTCCAGATCGAACGCATACCTTGCCGTTTGATCGCGCCGATATAATTTCCGCGACTGTCCGTGAAATTATATTTTGCGGAAAAATCCAGAACGCGGTCGGCTTTAATGTTGAAAAGATGCTGCGTTTGCTGCTCGTCGGCGTAAACATTTATATCCTCTTTTAATTTTAAAAGTTTTTGTTTTACGTAACCGAGCAAATTTCCATTTGCGTCACGAATGTAAATCTGGCTCGCCAGCGCAAGTAATTTGAAACTTAAACTTAACGGATAATTCATGTGCACGTCCTTTTTTTTTGAAGAATGGATAAATCAATATTATTTTACAGTATAAACGCAGGAAAATTTAAACTTTGAGAAACGCGGGCAAAAAATCAGAAATCGCGTTTAAATTCTCGTGTATTTTTCTAAATTCGACAAAGCTGAGAATCGTTACATGCTCGCGAATTTCGAGAAATTCCTGGTTAAGCGATTTTATCGCGCGATTCGTGTCGCGCTCGCTCGCTAAAACTAAAAATGGTTTCGACCGGTGAATATCGTAAGCCCGTTTTAATTTCGCAAAAGCGGAATCGAGATTTCCTTTACTTTGTACTTCAAAAACATGAGAAATACGCGGGCTTTTCGCGTTTTCGCGCCAGATTACATCGTAAAATTCGAACTCGGTGACGGCGTAAAAACCTAAAACTTCGCCGACCTCGACAATCATCCGCTGAATATCCTGGTGAGTTAAAGGATCGACGTTCGCCCGCGTCATCGAAAAACCGTTGGTTTCGGCTTCGACGGCGTTTCTGCCTTTTTCAGTGATTTGCCAGATTCCGCGCCGGCGCTGTATATAATTTTCTTCTTCGAGAACCTTGCCGGCTTTTTGCACGGCGGCGCGCCACCTTTTATTATCACCGTTTTTTATTTCAAATATTTCCGCGTCCGATAAAGAAGGGAAGTATTGAATTAATCGTAAATACAAAAAACGAACGCTGTCAGTTCCGCCGACATCTTTCAGTTCGTGTAAAATCGGCGTTTCTAGGTTGGAAGTAAAAGGCAGCGGCATTTATAAAGCTAATTTAAATTAATATTGAATTTACAGAATCAAAAAATCAAAAATCAAAAATCAAAAATCAAAAAATCTTTTCGTAATCGGAAAGCTCGTTTTGCAAAATATCGGATTTCAGGCGGTCAAGATTAACGGTTAAAAAATCAGACAATTTATTTGAAAGCTGCTGCGGCTTGACGTATTTTTCAGCAGGCTTTATCTCGGCTTTATTTATTTTAACAAAAATATCGGGTTTGTACGCGCCGAGAAATTCATAACGAATCGCCAAAGAAATTACCGAGCAATTTTGCAAATGTAAAACGATTCTCGCCAGTCCGTTGTAAAATCGCAAAGGTCTCGAATCGTTCGGCAGAATTTCGCCTTGAGGGAAAATCCAGAGCGCCGAGCCGGAATTTTCCTTTAATAATTTTGTTGCGTATTTAAGACTGTTCAAAGCCTCGCGCGGATTTTCTCTGACAACGGAAAAAGCACCCAATCTGCGAAAAAACCGCAGTTTTTTCAAATGCTTTTCTTCCATCATGATGAAACTGTCCAAGCCCGCGAGGCGGGAAAGCTCGAATGCTACTAATCCGTCCCACCATCCCGAATGATTCGCGTAAAGCACGAAAGGATGGGAAGAATTTTTATTTCTTAAAAATTGAAGACCGGAAATTTGCAAGGAATTAAACCGTCTTTTGAGCAGATTGCGGTTGTAAACGGCAAAAACCTTTTCAAACCAAGCGCTTTTATTTGCTTCCAACATATTGTCGCCCGACGCGGCGGTTTATTCCGCAGGTTATTTCATAGGAAATCGTATCGAGAATTTGCGCCAAATCTTCCGCATAAATTTTTTGCTGATCCTGTTTACCGATGACAGTTACTTTGTCGTTGATTTTAACGTTTGGAATATGCGTTACGTCAATGATCGTCCAGTCCATCGAAACTCTCCCGACGACCGGGGCGAGAACGCCTTTAACAATTACCTGCCCGCGATTGGAAAGCCCGCGCCTGTAGCCGTCTTCGTAACCGATCGGAATGGTGGCGATAATCGAATCTTTTTGCGTTTTAAATGTCCGGCTGTATCCGAGCGTCTCGCCTTTCGGTACCTTCTTTAAATGTGATATTCGAGTGTGAACCGACATGACGGGTTTTAATTCGGGCTTTTCGATTTCTTTCGGCAAAACGTCGCCGCCGAGCCCGTATAAAACTCCGCCTAACCGCACCATATTTCCCACCGCGTTTTCGTGCGCGATCGCTCCCGGAGAATTGGCGAGATCTTTATAAACCGGATCGAACCCGTATTTGCTCAATGTATTTACAGCTTCGTAAAAGCGCCGAATCTGTTTGTCTGTGAATTCGTTTTCCGATAAATTATCCGCAACCGCGAAATGAGTCATCACGCCTTCGATTCGTAAATTGGCGAGTTTTTTTAAATGCGCGGCGAATTTTTCGACTTCATCAAAACGAACGCCGAGCCTGCCCATTCCCGTATCTATCTTTAAATGCACGGCGGCGGAAATTCCGCGTTTTAAGGCTGTCGAATTGAAATCTTCGGCTTGCTCTACGCGGAAAATAACGGGAGTGATGTTGTTTTCGAGAAGCAGGGAAGCCTGATCGCGCCAGAATCCGCCGAGACAAAGAATAGGTCTTTCAATTCCGGCTTCTCGCAGCTCGATTCCTTCCTCGGGAAGCGCGACGCCAAACCAATCCGCGCCTTCATATTCTAAGCGTTTGGCGCATTCCACAGCGCCGTGACCGTAAGCGTCGGCTTTGACGACAGCCATATATTCGCATTTATCGCCGACGAATTGTTTGACCGAATGAAAATTAAAAGCCAGGTTGTTTAGGTTTATCTCAGCTAAAGTCGGGCGTTGAAATTGTGGATCGGACATTTATAAAAAGTTAAAGTGATACTTTTTTAGAGCTGTAAGTGTTGATATGTGTTAAGTTGCGTTTCCTTAAATAATTCACTTTAAGTGTCGGCAAAGCGACACTTAAAGTGAAAACTAAAGTGGAATATTGCCGTGTTTTTTTGGCGGATTGCTGTCTCGCTTGTTTTGGAGAAGCGAAAGCGCCCGAATTAATTTCGGTCTGGTTTGTGACGGCTCAATTACTTCGTCAATAAACCCCCGCTCGGCGGCAACGTACGGATTAGCGAATTTCTCCTGCAATTCCGCTACCTTCGAATTTCTCAACTCTTCAGGATTTTCGGCGGAAGTTATCTCTTTGCGATATAAAACCCCGACCGCGCCTTCCGCGCCCATAACGGCGATTTCAGCCGAAGGATACGCGAAGTTTATATCCGTTCGAATATGTTTTGAAGCCATCACGCAGTAAGCGCCGCCGTAAGCTTTTCGGGTAATGACGGTTATTTTCGGCACGGTCGCCTCCGCAAAAGCGTAAAGCAATTTCGCGCCGTGGCGAATAATGCCTAAATGCTCCTGGTTTACGCCGGGAAGAAATCCGGGAACGTCTTCAAATGTAATCAAAGGAATATTGAAGCAATCACAGAAACGCACGAATCGCGCGGCTTTAATCGAAGCGTCGATGTCGAGAACGCCCGCTAAAAATGCCGGTTGGTTGGCGACGATTCCGACGGAAAAACCGCCGAGCCGCGCAAATCCGATAACGATGTTCTGCGCGTAATGCTCCTGCACTTCAAAAAAGTAATTATCGTCAACGACATTGTGAATAATATCTCTAATGTCGTACGGCTGACTGGAAGATTCCGGCACGATGGAATTCAGTTTCTCGTCGGTTCTATTCGATAAATCCGCGGTAGGAACAAACGGCGGGTTTTCCATATTGTTCGAAGGCATAAATGAAAGCAGCTCGCGCGTGATGCGAAGCGCGTGTTCGTCGCTGTCAGCGGCAAAATGCGCGACGCCGGATTTCGCATTGTGCGTCATTGCTCCGCCGAGCTCTTCTTTGGTCACTTCTTCGTGCGTAACGGTTTTTATCACATCCGGTCCGGTGATAAACATATAAGAAGTATCTTTGACCATGACGTTGAAATCCGTGATCGCGGGCGAATAAACCGCGCCTCCGGCGCAGGGACCTAAAATACAGCTGATCTGCGGAACTACGCCGCTGGCGAGCGTGTTTCGAAGAAAAATATCGGCGTAGCCGCCGAGACTTACGACGCCTTCCTGGATTCTCGCGCCGCCCGAATCATTTAAACCGATAACGGGCGAACCTGTTTTCATCGCCAAATCCATTATTTTTACGATTTTCTGCGCGTGCGTTTCGCTTAAAGACCCGCCGAAAACCGTGAAATCCTGTGCGAAAACAAACACTTCGCGACCATCGACGAGCCCGTGACCGGTGATAACGCCGTCGCCCGGATATTTCTGCTTTTCCAAACCGAAATCGTTTGAACGATGCACGACGAATTTATCGAATTCCTCGAACGATCCCTCGTCGAGAAAAAATTCAATTCGTTCGCGGGCGGTCAGTTTTCCGGATTCTTTTTGCTTTTCGAGCCGCGCGCGTCCTCCGCCTGCTTCTGCGAGACGGTTTTTTTCTTTTAATTTTTCAAGTCTTTCAATCGATTGTTTTTCTGTTTGCGGTTGCATAAAGATGTAGTTTAACGACTTTGGTTATTTTTGCAAAATCTTATAAAAGCGAAATCTCTTTCTCGATCTCTGGAAAAAGTCGCTGCCTGATGGTTCTCAGAAGATTTTCCATTTGTCTTATTTCCTGATTTATATTTTCCAGATCGCGCGACATATCGTTTAGAAGAGTAGTTATCTCAAACTTTTCTTTAAGCAGGGCTTGCCTGCGTATGTCCCTGATCTGTTCGGCATTTGTCGTTCCGCGGGTCGAAACATAGCGGTCGATGCTTTCGGGCAGCGAATCGTCGTTGATTCTGGCTAATTGCAGTCTGAATGTAGTTTGTTTTTCGGAAAGTTCTAATTTTAATTTTTGCAGGTTGACGAGGCGTTGTTCCGAACGGTTTAAGACTTCAAAAGCCATCAGGAGACGCTGCTGCTTTTCGGTAAGCATCAAGCCTTGATTTGTAGAAAAAGTGTCGAAAAAAGTGTTTAGTTTTTGAGTTAAAGCTTCGACCGATTTTGTGATTCTGGATAAATCTTTTGAAATGTTTTCTATCGGCAATCCGTCCGGTAACGCCTGTCCGGGTTGATTCGGCGGCTGACGGTAAACCGTCTGCGCTGAAGCAAAATTTAGAGAAAGAAATATTATAAATGTCAGGAAAGTGATCTTGCGTTTCATTTCTAAGTCTCCTTTTGAATATTTTAAATGATTAAACGGCTTACGAATAAAAGAGTGTGAGCACAAGTTTAGCTTAATTTGCGAGATGCGCAAAAAAATACGGGCTGTTTATTTTCCAAACCAAACGCAGAAGTGCTAAAAATAATGTCAACTGTAAAAGACCATCGATAAAAGCATGTTTCAAAAAATTACCAGTCGTGACAATCAGAAACTGAAAAACGCACGGAAAGTGCGTGACGGAAAAAATACTGATTTAATTTATATCGAAGGCGTCAGGCATTGCGAAGAGGCTTTGCGGTCTCCTCTTTCGATCAAAGACTGTTTCTTTTCCGAAGAATTGACGGGAAATGAGCGCGGCAGGGAATTAATTGAATTAATATCGAATAAAACTCGTAATATTTCAGAGCTTGAAGCTGCGCTTTTTCAAACGATCGCCGAAACGAAAACGTCACAGGGAATAATTTTATTAATCGAAAAGCCTCTGACGACTGAAGAAGCCTTTAATCTGAAGCCGGAAAGCGTTTCCGTTAAAAATCAGATATTTATTTATCTTTCCGAGATAAATAATCCTTCGAATCTCGGCGCGATTCTGCGAACCGCGGAAGCTGTCGGCGTAAAAGGCGTAATTATCTCTGAAAATTCAGCCGATGTTTTTTCGCCGAAATCAAGCCGCGCCGCGCTCGGCGCAAATTTGCGCGCACGGGTCTGGGAAAACGCAAAAATGGAAAGAGTTTTGCATTGGGCGAACGAGCGTAAACTTGTGACCACGGCTGCGGATATAAACTCTGAAAAAACTTACACGGAGATCGACTGGACTGTGCCGAGACTTTTGATATTCGGCTCAGAGGCTCACGGGTTAAGCGCGGAAATTCTAAACAAGATCGAAGAGCCGATTTATATTCCGATGGAAAACGATGTGGAAAGTTTAAATCTGGCGGTTTCGTGCGGAATCATTCTATTTGAAGCAAAGCGTCAAATCGACCGGCATTTCAACCGCCGAATGTAAATAAAAACCTCAAAACCAGAACAAAAAAAACTTAAAAACTTAAAACTAGCGATTAGGCGTCACGCCGGAATTTGCGGTGTTTGCGGCAGACGTATTGCTGACGGCATTTTGCCCGTTGCCTTCGAGCATATCTTTTTCAAAAGCTTTTTGCGCAAACGGATCGTTGATAATTGCCAGAGACATCGCGATTTCGTTTGCTAAAGTTTTGCTGTTGACTTCGTCGGTTTGTCCGAGACGATTTTTAGATTCGGTAAAAGCCTGTTTTGCCTCGGGGTACTGCGCCGTTAAAAGATACGCGCGCCCGAGCAGGTAAAAATCTATCGCGTCTTGCGGCGCGGCGGCATTTGCCGTGATAAATTGCTGCGGATTGCGGTCAACATTGCGCCGGTTTTGTTCGAATGATGAAAAGGGAATGTCCGGCGTTTTCATTTCGGTAATTTGCGGAGCAGGCGCGGGCGGCGGCGTGAGTCCTACAAAATAATGATAAGCACCGGCTCCGATTGCGCTTCCGATCAGCAATAAAAGAATCGCGCCGAGCGCTTTGCTGATTATTCCGCCGCCGTCTTTTTCGTCAATTCTATATTCTTTAACATCGGTTTCGATTGTTGAATGACCGAATGTCGGCGCGTCCGGGTAGGTCTGAACGGGCTCGACGGGCTGAACGGGCTGAAGGCGGTCGAAATTTTCACTTGTGTGTTCACTTATCTTTTCACTTGTAAGTTCACTTGTGTTTTCGCTTATCTTTTCGCCTATCTTTTCGCTTATATGTCCGTTTGAAGGTACGGCATGCGCCGGTTCGACAAAGAAGTTTTCCGGCTGCGCGGAAAAGTTTTCCCCGGTGCTTGACGCCTCTTTCGGAAACATTAAATCCCGCGTCGGCAGTTCATCGGCTTCGTGCGAGCTGTTCGGAACGGTTAAAGTATTAGTTTCACGGGCGCGTGCGGTTGCGACCGTTGCTTCTTCAAAATCACCGAATCGCTGCGGCGCGCTAAAGTTATTGACGACTTCCGCCGAAACCTTGATTATTACGGCTGTCAGATTATCTTCGGCTCCGCGCTCGTAGCAAATGTTTTTCATCAAGCGGCAGACGTCTTGCGGGTCGGAAACCGAAAGCAGCAGATCGCGAATTTCATAGTCGTCGATATGCCTGGTGATGCCGTCGGAACATAATAAAAACGACGTGTTCGGATCGAACATAATCGTTTTCATATCGACTTCAACGCCCGGTTCCGCGCCGAGCGCCCGGCTGATGACGTTTCGGCTCGGATGATGCGCTGCCTGTGTTGCGGTCATTCGCCCGGCGCGAACTTCTTCTTCGACGACCGAGTGATCCTGAGTTTCGCGAAACAGATTCCCGTTGGCGTCGAGGCGATAAAGCCGCGAATCGCCGACGTGCCCGATGGTCGCGATGTTGCCGGAAAGATGAAGCGCGACGATTGTCGTCGCCATCGTCGAAAGCTGCGGCAAATCGTGCGACATTTGAAAGATCGCCGCATTGGCTCTTTCAATGCCCATCTTCATCACATCTTCGGCGTCGCTGCCAGATTTCATATTCAAAAAAGCTTCACCGAGAATCTCGACCGCCATCTGCGACGCGACGTCTCCGGCTTGAGCGCCGCCGACGCCGTCGGCAACTACAAAAAGACCCTGCTCTCCAAGTTCTAAAAAAGAATCTTCATTATGCGGTCTTTTTTCGCTTAAACCTTTGTCACTGACCGATGCCGAAGCAATTTGAAAATTATTTTCCATCCGTTTTCCCCAAGATATTATCGAAGATTAAAAAACTCTGATTTTAGTGTTGATTTGATTGGCGACTTAAAATATCCAATTGCCTGTCGATTGCGTTGCGATGCGAAAAAGCCAGAAGCATTCCGAGCATTACGAAACTGGTAATTAAGCTGAAACCGCCGTGGCTGACAAATGGAAGCGTAATCCCGGTCATCGGCAGCGCCCGCGTGATGCCGCCGATATTGACCAGTGCCTGGAATCCGATAAAAGCGGCGAGCCCGACGGCGCAAAGTTTGCTGAACATATCCCGCGAATCGAGAGCCGTTCGAACGCCGGCGTTTACAAACACAATCAGCGCAAAGGTTATCAATAAACCTCCGAAAAGTCCAAGTTCTTCGGCAAGCGCGGCAAAAATATAATCGGAATCGGCAACGGGAATTAATTCGGGAAAACCCAAGCCCAAGCCGCGTCCGGTCGTCCCGCCGGATGCCAAACCGAACGTTGCCTGCGCGGGCTGAAACGCCAAGATATCAAACCACGCATCGACGTTGATCGTTCTCTGCAAACCCGGATCTTCCGCGAGCATCTGCGGCAAGGCGGGATCCTGCTGAACCAGTTTTTTGTAATAATCGTCGTAATCTTCTTTCCACCAGGAAGTTTCCGGCGTCGGCGGATTAAAGCCGTCGAGCCACAGATGAAAACGCTGCTGGATGCGATCGGGCAAAACCGCTTTGACGGGCTTTGCAAGCGTCGGCAAAAGCGGAATGTTTTCCTGCGTTTTTTCCGGTAAAGCCCCGACGATTAAAACCCCAGCGAGCAAAAGCACGCTGCCGACAAGCACGATTCTTTGCGGAAGACGGCGCACGGCGATCAGGAAAAGCGTCGCGTAAACCGAGCTGAAAACCATCATCTGACCGAAATCTTTCAAAACGAAAAACGGGAAAAACGGCAGAACCGCCATAAAGATAAGCGGAACAACGTCTTTGGCGCGCGGAATTCCCCAGTAAGTGCGGGCGAGATTTTTATAAAGAATAGAAAGAATCGCCGCAAATCCGATCAAAAACGGAATTTTTGAAGGCTCCCAGGGCGTCATATTGCCGAGAGATTTGCCCGCGCTCGATGTGACGGCGGCGATAAACAAAGGCACGAGCGTTAAAATAACAATCAAAAAGCCGTTGTTTTGCAGAAGCTCTAAAATCTTATCGCGCCGAATAAGAAAAAATGCCAGCAAAAAACCGAGAATTCCGAGAAGCGGATTTATCGTTTTGCCTGAAAGCAAAACGTCGGACGCGTCTTCGTTCGGCGGGCGAGGCGTTTCTTTCGAAAGATCGACCGGCGTCGGCGGCGTCGGCGGCAAACCCATCATCTGCTTTTTCTCGGCGGAATAATTCTCCTGTATGTAATGCATCTGGAGAGTTTTGATTTTTTCCTGCCTGGCTTCGGCTTTATCTTTTCGCGAAGTGTATTCCGGGTCGCTGAAAAGTCTGTATTGAACGGTCAGACCGATGGAAAAAAGCAAAACGGCTGAAGTGTAAAGCGTCCAGTTGCCCTGAAATCTTCCGAATCTTTTAAGAAAAATCGGCAGAACGGCTAAAATACACAGCAGAGCGATGTTTCTGCCAGCCGTCAGCCCGGAAGTTTCATAACCGCGAATTAATGCGCCGTAATAAACTGAATAATGCGACACCGCCGTTAAAACGACGATCAAAACCAGTATGAAAAAATGGGATGAAGTGCGGTTTTTCATTATTTTATAATTATCTTCGTCTTCTTTGCAGTTTCGGCGCAGCGGTCTGCGCGGATTTCGGCATTTGATCTTTCGGTTTATACTGTTCGCCTAAAAGTCCCAGTTCGCTCGCTTTCAAAACTACGCGGGCGGCAATCGGCGCGGAAATCGTGGCTCCGTAGCCTCCGCCTTCGACGACGACGGCAATCGCCAGCGTCGGTCTTTCGAGCGGCGCGATGGAAATGTACCAGCTGTCGGTTCTTTCATACATTTCCGGGTACTCTCTTTCGACGGTGTTCCCGTCTTCGTCTTTAACTTTTCGCTTATACGTTTTGAGCTTTCCGGTTTTCTCGTCATAAACCGGGGCGAGTTTTTCAGCCGTCCCGGTTTTGCCGCCCGTGCGAATTCCCGCACCGCGGACTTCGCCGAAAACCCTTGTCGCCGTTCCGCCCGATCCTTCGGTGACGAGCGCCATAATTTGCCGGATATTGGCGGCTTGCTGAGCCGAAAGCGGCTGCGAAAACATTTCCGGCTGGCGGTCATATTCGATTTTCGCTTTCATCAGTTTGCCTTCCATATTGCCTGCGGCGGCGGCGATCAAAGCCATCTGAAAAGGCGTCGTCTGTCCGGCGTAACCTTGTCCCATTCCTTCGAGCCCGATATCGTAAGCGGTTATTCCTTTTCCCGTCACTAAAACCGATTGCTCGGGCGCGAGCGCGTTTTTCATTAAAGGATTGCTTGTGTTCCAGATCTCCGCTAAAAATTTCGTGTTGAATGTTTCTTCGGGCGTTTCGACTGCGGCAATTCCGAGCAGATTTGCTGTTTCGCTCAATCTTTCGCGTCCGAGGTCAACTGCCATCTGCGCGAAATACTGGTTGCTCGAAGCCTCAAACGCCTGACTGATATTCAGAGACGCGCAGCCGTAAGGCGGCTCGCAGCCGCCGTTCGCATCCGTAATCGAACGCGAATTGCGATACGGCACAAAGCCGCCCGGACTGGATGTAAAAGTTTGGTTTTGTTTGCCGGCACGAAACGCTGAAATCATTGTAAATAACTTGAATGTCGAGCCGGGAACGTAAAATTCGCGCGTCGCGCGGTTCAGAAGCGGATTATTGCGTTTATCGCCTTCGAGTTTCAGCCAGTCTTCGAGCGTTTGCGCTTCGCTTAAAGAAAAAGACGGATTCGAATACATTCCGAGCAAATCGCCGTTTTGCGGGTTTAAGACGACGATTGCGCCTTTTTTGCCTTCGAGCTGCTTGGCAAGAAAAACCTGCAAATCGCGGTCAATCGTGATTCTGACGTCTCGCTGCTCGGTTTCCGGTCTCTTTACTCTGGTTAAAACTTCCCATGCTTCGGGCATCGGGTCGGCTTGCTGCCGGTATAAAGTTCTTTCGAGCCCTGGAGTTCCGCGTTCGGTTCCGAGCAGATGCGCCATTTCCTTTTCAAGCGCGAAAGATCGTTCTATGTTCTTATTCGGGTTGACTTTATAAAAGGCGAGAGCGCTGCCGAGGTTTCCTGTCCGGTCAAGCATCCATCCGCGCAGAGACGCCGCCGAAGTTCGCCGGTTGCGCAAATCTTTATAGCTTAAAGCTTGAAACTGCTCGTTTGATTCGTCGGCGTAATAAGTCCAGTAAACCTGAAAGCCGAAAACCGTCAAAGCCAGACCCGTAAAGATAAACTGCCAGATTCGCAAGCTCCTGTTCGTTCTTGCCTGCGTTGTTCTATTGGAGATTTCCTTCGGCAGATTGGTTTCGAAGTTGAATTTAGGGCGGCGAAAATTATCAATAAAAGAAAGGACGAGAAAGCCGGTCAAAACGGCGATTCCGATCAAATAAACGATCGTTAATCCGGCAGGCGTGCGCTCGAGAATCTGCCCGCCGAAAATTCCTTCGGGCGTGAAGTTTTTCCAGTCAAATTGCAAAACAAACAATAGAATAAACATTTTTATAAAACCCGTATTCGTTAAAATTACACGACAATTTCAAAAATATTTTGAAATTAAAGCTTTCCGAATAAAAGAACCGATATAAAAAACGATAAAAAAACGATATAAGTTATTTTATATTCTTGCCTCTTACTTCGGTTTCCGTTTCGAGTGCATCGTTACCGATTAAATCAAGGTCAAAATCGCCGGCATCGCTTTTGGATTTAAACTCGAACCCGTTTATCGTTAAAGAATCTTTTGCCGGAGAATTAATCAGCCCGGCGGTTTCGACCGGTTTCGGAATATGTTCAAACACCACGTCGATATTGCCGAAACTAACCGTGTCGTCCTTGCCGATGAGCGCAGCCGTACCGTAAGAAATACGCTTGCCGTTGATAAAAGTTCCGTTCGTCGAACCGGTATCGGCGACCATTAAAGCGTTTTCCTGATTGCTTAAAACGAGCGATGCGTGAATTTTTGAAACGCTCTCGTCGCTGATCGCCAGATCGTTTTCCCTGCTTCGCCCGACGCTCAAGCGCTGATTGTTTTGCAGTGTAAGCTTGATTTTCTGTCCGCTTCCATTCGCCGTAAAACTGGCGAAAAAGCTTTCAGCCGTATTCGAATCGATTGGCGTAGAAACCTGAACGGGCAAATCCTTTAATTTCACATCCGGAAGCGTCACGTTCATTTCGGCTTCGTTTTCGTCCTCGGTAAAATTATCGAAACTGACCTGAAGCTTTACGCCGTCCGTAAAATAATCGGGTTTGATTTCAAATTTCAGCGGGGCAAACGTGTGATAACGCTTGTCGTTGATATGATCGACGGCGGCGGTTAAAAGCTCGTTTTCGAGTTTCTTTAAGCTTTCGGCGGCGTCGGTCGAGAATTTATCCCATTGCGTTTTGAGTTTTAGATTGTGCGGAACGAATTTTCCGCGCGCGCCCAGATCGCGAACTTCGGCATCGAGCAGAAGTTTCAATCTTTCTATTAATTCGCTGGTGGCGAGACTGCTCGAAGGCGACCATTTTCTTCCTGTAAAACCGTCGAAAGTTTCGCCGAGCTTTGTCAGAATGCCTTGAATTAACCAATCTAGTGAAAAACCATTTTTTGTATTGACGTTTTTTTTCGACATTTACTATCTTTGCGAATAATTCGGCTAAACCGTATTAATCTTTCCAATCATTTTATCCGATACCGCATCCAAATGAAAGAAATATTGAATATAAACGAATTGTGCGCCTGCTTCAGGCGGTTTTCTAAATAAATAAAAGCATTTATTTTAACTTTAGAAATAAAGTAGCTTTTAAATTTTTATAACGAAATTTTGTGAACGAGTGTTTACTTTTTATTTCAAAACAGGGCTTTTAGCACGCGAAAACTTTTCATAGTGTGTTTTGCGAACTTTGAACTTATAATGTCGTAATGGATATAGAGATTTATTTATAGATTTCAAATCCATTCAGAAATGAGAGAACTTGTATTAAAAAATACGCGCCTTGACGGGCGTTATATTATCAACGAGCAGCTCGGACAGGGAAGCTACGCGGAAATATACGCTGCGCGCGACACGATGTCACTGCCGCAGTCGCCTCACGCCGTTGTCGTTATAAAAGCGCTTAACGTCTTTTTACAAAACGATTTGGACGCAGACCTCGAACGCACCTTAGTTGAAAATTTTCAAAATGAAGCCGTCGCGCTCGATCGCGTGAGACATCCGAATATTATCAGCCGTTTAGGACATGGAACGGCTCGCGATCTGCGCGGAACGGTTTTTCATTACCTTGTTTTGGAATATCTTTCGGGCGGCGATCTGGCGCGCCTTTGCCGCGAAAACAGTCTTCGGCTCGGTCAAGCCCTGAAATATCTCGAACAGGTTTGCGCGGGGCTCGGTCACGCGCATGATAACGGCATTATTCACCGCGATATTAAGCCGCAGAACCTGCTTTTAACGAAAGATCGGGAAACGGTTAAGATTGCGGATTTCGGCGTCGCGCGCGTCACGCAATCGGATTCGCCGATAACTCGCGTCGGAACGAATATTTTCGCGCCGCCCGAACATTCGCCGATGATGGTCGGCAACTTCGAAACCATAACTTACACGGAATTAACGCCGTCAGCCGACATCTATTCGCTTGCCAAGTCGGCTTATGTGCTTATAACGTGCGAATCGCCGAGATTGTTTTCAAATCAGCCGATTACGGAACTGCCCGCGTCTGCGAAAAAAGAACCCTGGGCGCGTGATTTACTGGAAATATTAAATAAAGCGACGCGTAGCAACCCTAAAGACAGATACCGGACGGTCAAAGAATTCTGGCAGGATTTAGCCGTTTTGAACGAGTATGCGGAAGAACATGAAACGGTTACACATATAAAGGCTCGGATAGATAACACTCCGCAGCCGCGCGTAGCGAAAGGCTACACTCCGATTGCGCCGACAATGCCGCGCTTTAACACGTCTCGGGATTTGAAACTGAAAAACTTGCCGCCGTCGATCAAAAATCCTTCGATCGTCATAAAGCTCGACGAGAATCAATTTCAGAATAAAAATCTAAGTCCGTATAAAAACTTAAGTCCGTCTGATAAAAAAACAACAAATGATATTTCGCCGCAAAATCCCCTCATAAACGAAAATTACCAGCCGAGTATTCCCGAAGCGGCTTCAATACCTCAAAAACGCGGCGGGTTTTTAAGACGAACGGCGACCTTTGTGTTTTTAATCGGATTATTCGCGGGAATTTTGTTTGCAACGCATAATTATCTGCGCGGGCGCGGAGTTTTGCCGGAATTTTCGAATCCGTTTGCCACGCAGCAAGCCGTAGCGCTCGTAGATATAAATCTGCGCTCGGACCCGAGCACGAAAAATCAAAGAGTCGGACTTGTTCCGAAAGATTCGCGTTTGAAAATAATTTCCAGTGATGATAATTGGTATGAAGTAGAAATAATCGAGCCGGGACGCCCGAAAGAAAGCGATAACTGGGCTGATCGCGGCTGGATAAGCACGAAAACTCGCTCCGGCGATGATACAGTAAAAATATCGAGGTAAAAATTAAGTGAGTGTTTTGGACAAGGTAAGACAATGGATTGACGGCGAGAGCGCAGAGCTTGTTTTGGAAGAAGCGGCTCGCGACGCGCAGGTAAAGCCGCGCAGCAAATCCGAAGAATTTATCGTGAAGATTGCCCGCGCCGTCGAAGAGGTAATGCAAAACGAAATGGTGCCGCTGCCGCAGGGAACGACGATTATCCCGACCGAATATATTATTTTCCTCAGCAATGAAGACGATAAGGAATGGCAGGGCATAAAGCGAAGAGGGCTTGAGCAGGGGCTTTATCACATTTTAGCCGAACGAGCCAAAGAGATTTCCGGCAAGCAAAAACTTGAAACGAAAACGTTTGTCGTAGAGCTTCGCGTTGACGGCACTTTGGAAAAAGGTTCGGTTCGCGTGCAGCATAGCTGGGAAGATTCCTCGGGCGGCAAAACCGGCGTTTTACCGCGCTTGCCGCTCGCCGCCCAAAATCAGCCGAACCAATTGGGACAAAATCCGGCTCACGCCGCGCAAAGCAATCTGGATGTGACGTCAAAGCTTCCGGGCGGTTTTACAAGCGAAATTCAAACTCCCGCCAGCCAGATGCAGAATCAGCCGTTTATCCCGAATCAGGTTTTGCCGCCGACGGTTCCGCAATTAAATGTTTCACAACCGATTGCTCCGGTAGCCGAAGACAATGAGGAAATGACGCACGTTCATAAAAGAAAAACAGAGTTGTACCGGCTGGAAGTCTGGCGCGGCGGCGTTCGGCAAAGCGTTCTGCCGATATATCAAAATGAGATTTCACTCGGGCGCGGTTCAAAATCAAAACCGGTTGATGTCTCGCTTCCGGGAGATCCTGAGATAAGCCGCCGGCATATAACGATTACAACCGACGGGGAAGGGAACTTCTGGATGTTAAATGAAGGGAAAAACCCTGCTGTAATCAATAACTATGAAATACCGATCGGGAAGCGCGTGCAGGTTTCGAGCGGAATGCCTATTGCGATTTGCAGTTATTTACTGAAAATTCAATCGAAATAAGACTTCAAGTAATACTTTACCCGAAAAGGCGGACCGATCCGCCTTTTTTATTAATATTAAAGTACCGGTTTAATTTCAGGAAAAAATATAACCGTTTAAGACACAAAGCTTGAATTGTAAGACTTCAATCTTTGAAGGAGAAATATGGAACCGCTGGCAAATAAAATAAGACCGCGAAATTTAGATGATTACATCGGGCAAAAGCATCTTGTCGGTGAAGGAAAGCCTCTGCGTCTCGCGATCGAACAGAAACATATCTTTTCGTTTATTTTGTGGGGAACGCCCGGAACGGGCAAGACTACTTTAGCGAGAATTTACGCTAATGCGATAAACGCGGATTTCTACGAATTGTCAGCCGTATCTGCCGGAAAAGAAGACATTAGAAAAATTATTGCAAAGCCGCGCGAAGAGAATCGTCCGAAAATTCTTTTTCTCGACGAAATTCACAGGTTTAATAAAGCCCAGCAGGATTTTCTTTTGCCGTTTGTAGAGAGCGGGGAACTGAATCTGATCGGCGCAACCACGGAAAATCCGAGCTTTGAAGTTATTCCGGCTCTTCTTTCAAGATTACGCGTTTTTGTTTTACAGGAATTTTCCGAAGAGGATATGCGCAAAATTATCGCCCGAACCAATTTTAATTTAGAAGAGGAAGCTGTCGAATGGCTTGTTTCGATGGCGAACGGCGATGCTCGTCAGGCGATTACAATGCTGGAAAATACGAACCGGCTTTATGAAGAAATTACTTTAGAAACACTCAAGGAAACTTTGCAGTCAAAGTTCTTACGCTACGATAAAAAAGGTGAAGAACATTACAATTTGATCAGCGCGTTTATCAAATCGATGCGCGCGAGTCAGCCGGATGCGGCGATCTATTATCTGGCTCGGATGATCGAAGGCGGAGAAGACCCGAAATTTATTGCGCGCAGAATGGTTATATTTGCCTCGGAAGATATAGGGATAGCTCAGCCGACGGCGCTTGTCGTGGCAAATGCGGTGTTCAGAGCAGTGGAAACAATCGGTTTACCCGAAGCCGGTATAAATTTGGCTCACGGCGTCGCGTATCTTTCCAATTGCCCGAAAGACAAAAGCGCCTATGAAGCTTATATGAGCGCGCTCGACGACGCGAAAAGACTCGGGAACTTGCCTGTTCCGCTCGTCGTACGTAACGCTCCGACCGGCTTGATGAAAAAAATGGGCTACGGTGAAGGTTATGAAAAATATACGAAAGAAGATTTACTGCCGGAAAAAATAAAAAAGAAGAAATACTTCAAAAACGATAAAAAATAACTCGGACGGGAAGTACTTTAGATATTTATTTTTAGTTTATTAAACGACCATTCTGCGCCGAATGCTTCGCAAAGCCCATTCAAACGCGAGAAATGAAACGACTAAAAGATATATAAGCTCATACAGATGCCTCGCATAAAAGTTTCCGCTTAAACACGCCCGGGTTAAATCAATAACTGCCGTCGTAGGCAATAGATAAGCGATAATTTGCAGCCAAAAGGGAAGTATGTCTACCGGGAACCACGCGCCGCACAGGAAAATTGTCGAGAAAAACAAGGCGAAAAATATATTGAAGTTGTCTATATCAAAAATATGCGCGGTGACCCCGAGCGCAAATCCTCCGAGATAGAGACAACCGAGAATTAAAGGGATAATAGCCAGTATCGTATAAAACGACTCAGCCGAGCCGAAAATGACGATTAAAGGCAGGATAAAAAGCGAATCAATAACTCCTTTGCTGATCGCCCAGAAGATTTCCCCGGCTGCAAGAGACTCCGCGTTAACGGGCGTTGCCAGAATGGCATCGTAAGTCGATTGGTAAACCATTCTAAAATAAGCTCCGTAGGTCATCTCAAATACCGTTCGCATCAAAACGGTAAAAGCTAAAACGCCCGCGCCTACAAAAGAAAGATAGCTCATTCCCGAAACGTTCGATCCGATTAAAGCACCGACACCGAAACCGAATGCGAAAAATGTGAAAACGGGTTCGATTACGGGAGCGATAAGCTCTGTTTTCCAGAGACGTAGATACACCTTTAGATTTCGCCGCCATACAGACAGCGCGTCACTTATGTGAATATTATGCAGCCCGAGATGCATATTAAAGTGGTGCGGAAAACATTGAAAAAAAGGTAGTAATCATTTAATGTAAAGGTTTACTTTAACTGCCGCTAAATCAATAGTTTGCAATAAATTGACCTTGGTTGATTAATAAAATAATAAAAAGGTCGGCAAGCACACACCTCATGTTTTTATTCAATAAAATCAAACGGAAAAACCCTGGAATTTATCATTTCGAGCAGCTCTCCGAGACTGTTTTTGGCATTATCAACGATCATTTCCGGATAATTGTATTTCAAAGCATGACGCTCAAATTCGTCTAAATCGAGAATTTGATAATTAAAGTCTTTCCAAACCAAAACGTCTATGTCCAGATCTATATAATCCAGAATGTTGTTTTCAAAAACCGGCGGTATATTGACGTTGCAGTAAAAGTTCCTCAATCCGCCGGACGGTTCGTGAAACCTAAAAACGTTATACCATTTGTCCAGCCAGTAATATTCGTATGAAATTGTGCCGCGTCTTATAACGCCGAGGTCGCTGTGAACAACTTCTTTTTCGAATTCGCCGACGAAAGTTAAAAGCGATTCCGAGCGCTCGATGAATTTGCAGTCCCAGCTGCGATGAATTTTATTGTCGTATTTACGCGCGTTTATTCTAACTATATTTTCGCTTAAATAATTTTCGCTTAAATTCAAAATTTCACTTCCTTGATAAAACTTTTTAAGACCGAATTAAACTGTTCGGGTTGTTCCATATTGGAAAAATGACCGGCATTTTTTACAACGAAAAGCCTGGAGTTTTTTATTCGGTCGTTCAGTGACTTTGCCGTTTGCAAATCGGTCACTCGATCTTCTTCGCCGAAAATTAAAGCGGTCGGAACATTTATCCGTTCTAAAACGCTTGTCTGATCTTTACGCTCAGCCATCGCTTTTAAAGCTGAAATGGCGGATGCCGGCGCGGTTTCGCCGAACAAGTTTTCAAGCTCTTTTAACAGTTCCGGATTTTCATTTTTAGTATGCGGGCTGATTAAATTCGGCATCATTTTTTCGCGTAAGGTTTGAACTCCGACGGTTTTTATCTGCTCGATTGTTTCAAACCTTTGCAGCCTTTTTTCATCCGTATCGGCGACAGCGTTTGTGTCGCACAAAATGAGCGCGGAAAATATTTCAGGATGTAAACGGTACAGGTTTAAGATAACGTAGCCGCCGATTGAAAGTCCGCCGATGATGGCTTTACCTATATTCAAAAACTGCAAAAGTTCCGCAATATCCTCAGCCATTTCTTCGATCGAATCGGCGGGCGGCAAATCTTTAGAAATTCCGAAGCCTCTGAAATCAGGTAAAATCAAACGGCAGCCCTGTTCGGTTATAGCTTCTATTTGACTTCGCCACATTTTTCCCGAAAGCGGAAAAGCGTGTAAAAAAACGATCGGCGTTCCTTCGCCATAATCTTCAAAATACATTTTCATAAAAATTTTACGACGCGCTTGTTTTAACGACCATTACCGAGCAGGGCGCTTTATGGACTACCGAATCGGAAACCGAACCGAGCAGAAGTCTCTCCCAGAGATTGTATCCGTGAGAGCCGACGATTACTAAGTCTGCTTTCATAGCCGTTGCCGTTTCGACGATTTTAGTTTCCGGGGTGCCGATTAAAACCTCGGTCGAAACAACAATCCCCGTGCCGGGAAACAAATCCAGAATTTGCTCTTTCGCTTTGCGCAGAACGTTTTCCGTGTGCTCCTTTGAAGACTGTTCGATTTCGACCGTCGAAGGCAGATAACCGGAATATATATCGACCGCTAAAGGGAGAGCCATGTCGATAACCGACACTATTTTGATTTCATCACCAAAAGTGAAATTAAATTTTCGGATTGTACTGATCGCGCATTCACTATATTTTGTTCCGTCCGTAGCAAATAAAACTTTCATGTTTTTCTCCTTTTTCTCCTTTTTTAGTTTGATGTCGGATATATTATAACCGAATTATATCCAACTCAATTTTTTACAAACTGTAAAAAAACATCCTCCAGATTAGACGGTCTCAGAATCGGTTGCTTAGCTGCAAATCGTTGAAGCAGCGGCGTTAAAACTTCCATCGAGTCGGCGAAATAAATATGAGTCGATCCGCGTTTTTGCATTATTATTTTCGGATGATTAAAAGAAGCTTCGGCAGCATTTAATCCGCGTATTTCGAGCGCGTATTTTTTGACATTGCTTTGGATAATTTCCCTCGGCACGCCATCTGAAATGATTTTTCCGTCTGATAAAATAACCAACCGGTTCGAAAGTTTTTCCGCTTCGTCCATATAGTGTGTCGAGAGAATTGTCGTAAGTTTTGAAACGCTCCGCAATTCTTCGAGCTTTTCCCATATTTCCAGCCGGACATTCGGATCGAGCCCGGTCGTCGGCTCGTCGAGCAGAAGTATTTTGGGTTTGTGCAGTAAAGCTCGTGCGATAACTAAACGACGTTTCATGCCGCCAGACAGATGATCCACCTTCGCGTCCTTTTTGTCGGACAACCTGATAAAATCCAGAAGCTCGTCGCAGCGCTTATCGATTGAATGCTTCGGCAAGCGAAAATACCTGGAATAAACCAGAAGATTTTCTTTAACATTTAAATCCGGATCGAGATTGTTTTCCTGTGGAACGATGCCGATCATAGAGCGTATTTCTCGCCCGTTTTTCATGACGTCAAAATTTCCTACTTTTAGACTGCCGCCCGACAGAGGGGAACGGCAGGCGATCATACGCATCGTGGTTGATTTTCCCGCGCCGTTTTCACCTAAAATCGAAAAGGTTTCGCCTTCGACAACATCGAACGAAATATTATCGACGGCGGTGAAATTCCGGTAACGCTTGATTAAATTTCGAGCTTCGACTGCGTGATTCATATTCTGCAAAATCCTGAAAATAAGCTTTTAAGAAATTAAATTTTTGAGTGTTTTCTCCAGAAGCTGAAACAGGATCATCTTCTCGGTTTCCGTCAAATTAGAATAAATATCCGCTTCCAGTTCCTGCCAAATTTTTTCTACTTCCGGACGAATTTCGACGCCTTTTTTTGTCAAAAGAACCTGGGTCGCGCGCCCGTCGGATTCGTCTTTTTGTAATTTTACAAATCCGTTTTCGACTAAATTCTTTATCATTATATTCACGGTCGGCGGAGAAAGATTTAGATTTTTGGCGATGACATTCTGTCTCTGCCGATCTTCAGACCACAAAGAAATAAGTATAAATATCTGACCGCTATGCAGCCCGACCGCGCCCAAAGCCTTCTCGAGATTGATGCGATAAGCATTAAAAACTTGATTGAATAAGTAGTTTACCGTGTTTTTTAATTCCATATATTATAATTAGTCGCCTAAGCATAATTTATTAGAGTTCTAATTATAAGTCAACTAACGAATATTAATGAGTAAGCAAATAGTTAGCTTACTATTCAAATATACTGAGTATGCTTATTAATATAATTGTTGATTGTATGGAATTTAGAGAATGCCAGAGGAATCGCCCGAGATTGAAGAAACAAAAAAGCGAAGAACAATTTTAACTTACTGTTCCTCGCTTTTTTTATGTTTATTTAAGCCGGGCTTTATTTTTCGAAGCCGCCTTTTTTCCAGTCGTTCATAAACGACTCCATGCCTTTATCCGTAAGAGGATGTTTGACGAGCTGTTCGATTACTTTGAAAGGAATAGTTGCCACGTGCGCGCCGACCAGGGCGGCGTCTACGATATGCATCGGGTGACGAATAGAAGCGGCGAGCACTTCTGTTTCGAAATTATAGTTGTCGTAAATCTGCACGATGTCCGAAATCAGCTGCATACCGTTTTGACCGATGTCGTCCAGTCTTCCGATAAAAGGCGAGATATAACTCGCGCCCGCTTTTGCCGCCAGAAGAGCCTGCGCCGCCGAAAAGCATAAAGTTACGTTTACCTTTGTACCTTCATTACGGAAGATTCTCGTGGCTTTTAATCCGTCCAAAGTTAAAGGACATTTGATAACCACATTCGGGGCGATCTTTGCCAGTTCACGTCCCTGTTTAACCATTCCTTCCGCGTCCAAAGCCGTGACTTCTGCGGAAACGTCTCCATTGACGATTTCGCAGATTTTAGCAATATGCTCGCTAAAATTTACGTCCTTTTCTTTTGCAATCAAAGATGGATTCGTCGTGACGCCGTCGATCAGTCCAAGTTCGTTGGCTTGTCTTATTTCATCCAGGTTTGCCGTATCAATAAAAAATTTCATAATGTTTTCCTCTAAAAAAATATCTCTGAAACCGTGTCAAGTAAGTAGAATCAATAATAAAGCAATTTATCCGCAACTAACAATTACCATTTTAAAAACAGTTCGCTCCGCAAGCTTAATTTGCTCGTTTTACGGGATTTGAAAGCTTTCCGATGCCTTCGATTTCAACTTCGCAGACATCTCCGTTTTTCAACTGTGAAACCCCGGAAGGCGTTCCCGTCGCGATCACGTCTCCGGCTTTTAGAGACATCTGCCGGGAAATGTACCTGATTAAAAAATCGACATTGAAAACCATCTGTGATGTTCGCCCCGTTTGTTTGATTTCACCGTTCACTTTTGTTGTCAATTTTATGTCAGTCGTATCCAGATCGGTTTCGATAAAAGAGGCAACCGGACAAAATGTATCGAATGATTTAGCGCGCGTAAACTGTACGTCTGCGCGCTGCAAATCTCTTGCCGTCACGTCGTTTAAAATGGTGTATCCGAAAACATATTCGAGGGCATTGACCGAATCGGCTAAATTTTTACAATCACGTCCGATAACCAGAGCGAGTTCGCCTTCGTGTTCAACCCGGTTCGATTGCTCGGGCAAAAGAATATCTTCGCCGTCGGTAATCAGAGCCGACGGCGCCTTTAAAAATAAAAGCGGCTCGGTCGGAACCGCGTTTCCGAGTTCGGCGGCGTGTTCTGCGTAATTTCGACCGACGCAGACAATCTTTGAAGGCTCGACCGGCGGCAGAAGCTTGATTTCGTGCAAATTGTAAGAATCCGAAAGTTTTTGATTGTTTTCATACGAAAAAACCTTCTCGTTATCGATAACCCCGGTTTTTATTTGATTGTTAACGGTAAAACGGCAAATTTTCATAAATATTTTAGGGAAGCGTTTCAGAAACAATTTCCGACGGTTCGCTTATATTGCCGGCTGTATCGACGGCGGTTAAATAGTAATAATATGTTTTCCCTGTTTCTACGTTTGTATCTTGAAATGTGTTTGCCGTCAATAACTCTTTCGTGAGCAATGTCCACACGGATTTTGATAAGTTTGGATCCGTCGAACGATATATTCGATAGCCCGCGATATCCTTTTCCGGATTCGTCGCAAAGAAAATTGAAAGATTGAGCGGCGCTGCGGCAATTGTAATTGCGCCCGGCGCGCTCGGCGGAAACGCATCTACCGGCGTAATTCTTACGATGTTCGATTCGAGGCTTTCGACCGGTTCGCCGCCGCCGCCTACTGAAACCGATCGGACGAAATAAAAATATTCCTTATTAAATTCAAAAAGATTATCCGAATAATTTGTGTCCGAAACAGGCGCGGCATTTAGAAGTTTTGCTGTATCGTTTTTTGAATCGGAACGGTATAAATTGTAACCGAGGATATTTACCGGAACTGACCCGTTGATATTTGCCCTCGGCGCCTGCCATTTAAGCAGCACGCCGTCCTGGCTGACGCTCGCTGAAAGCGCTTCGGGATTACCGGCGACGTTCGCCGACGGATCAATTAAAAGAAAATTCGAGAAAGCGGCTTTTTGCCCGGAATTATTTACAAAGCGTATCGCGTAACGAATGCGAACCGGCTGCGCCGCAAATTCGAGCGTGTCCGTATAAGTTAATCTCTGCAGCGCGAAATCAGAATTCGATATCTGAAGATTGCCGATCAATGTGCTGCGCGAAGCAAACTCTTCTTCCGTTAAAGTGAGCGGGGAATCGGCAGCTTCGACGAGGCGATAGATGTCTGCGCGGTTTATGCTCAGAACATTTCCTTCAGACGCATTTCGAGCAGGCATTCGCCAGGAAAGAATGATTTGTCCGCCTCTCTGAAAACCGTTTATTTCCACTCTCTGCGAAACGCTTTCAACCGGCGGCAGCGGCGGTTTACGTTTTCCGCAGCTTATTGTTATAAGCAAAGCACAAAGTGTAAACGCTAATGCTGTTTTATTAATAAGTCTAATGCTTAAAAAAAGGGGCTTAAGTAAGTGTTTTAACATCGATCTGTTTTAGAGTACATACTGCCTTAAATTCTGATCCTGAATCAGCCCGCCGAGCTTCGTTTGCACGTATTCGGCGTCGATCGTCTGGTCTTTTTCTTCGAGCTCGCCGCCGAGAAAACTGATTTCTTCGAGCAGTTTTTCGAGCAGTGTGTGGAGCCTTCGCGCGCCGATGTTTTCTGTGTTTTTGTTTATTTCTTCGGTCATCTGCGCTATCGCTTCAATCGCGTCTTCAGTGAAGTTAAGCGCTATATCCTCGGTCTTAAGCAGTGCTTGATATTGCTTAATAAGCGAATTCTTAGGCTGCGTAAGAATTCGCTTAAGGTCGTTTATCGTTAAGGGCTCAAGCTCGACGCGAATCGGAAATCTGCCTTGAAGTTCCGGAATCAGGTCCGAAGGCTTCGAAACATGAAACGCTCCGGCGGCAATAAAAAGAATATGTTCGGTGTTAACCATTCCGTAACGAGTATTGACGTTTGTTCCTTCGACGATCGGCAGCAAGTCTCGCTGAACGCCTTCGCGCGAGACATCTGGATTGCCGCCGCTTTCTCTTCCGGCGATTTTGTCTATTTCATCAAGGAATATGATTCCGGATGATTCCGTTTTTTCGATGGCGGAACGCGTAATCTGTTCCATATCGATTAAACTTTCCTGCTCGTCCCGGATTAGATATGCGCGGGCTTCGGAAATCTTCATTTTTCGCCGGACGCTTTTTTGCGGAAACATATTGCCGAACATGTCTCGAAAATTAACGCCCATTTCTTCCATTCCCTGACCGCCGACAAAATCGATCATCGGCGTCGAGCGGTCTTGAGTTTCGATTTCAATGAGACGGTCGTTTAAATCTCCGCCGCGCAATTGCTCTCGTAATTTTTCGCGTGTTCGGTTAACCGGCTTTTCGTCGGAAGCGAAATCGTCGGTTTTGTCGAAGCTGTATGTAGAGCTGGAATTGGGCAGAAGTATGTCGAGTATCTTTTCTTCGACGTTGTTTTCCGCCTGCAAGCGTACTTCTTCAAAGCTCGCTTGTTTTGTCATATCGATCGCGACTTCGGTTAATTCGCGCACCATGCTTTCGACGTCTCGACCGACATATCCTACTTCCGTAAATTTCGAAGCTTCGATTTTAATAAACGGGGAATTGGCGAGACGCGCCAAACGCCTTGCGATTTCGGTTTTGCCCACGCCGGTCGATCCGATCATCAGAATGTTTTTCGGCAGAACGTCTCGCGCGATTTCAGGCGGAAGCTTCTGCCTGCGTATTCTGTTGCGGAGCGCTACGGCTACAGCGCGCTTGGCGTTGTTTTGCCCAACGACGTATTTATCGAGCTCTGCGACGATTTCACGCGGGGTAAGTTCGTCGAGCTTTATTTGAAGCGAATTTTTTTGTGTTTCACCACTAAGATATATCGGCATTTTTATTTTATAAAAAGTAAAAGTATAGAAAAACTACAATTCTTCGATAACAATATCCGAATTTGTGTAGATACAAATCTCGCTTGCGATTTTTAGAGATTCTTCGGCGATTTCCCTGTTTGTGAGATTCGAGTGTTTCATTAAAGCACGCGCGGCGGCGAGAGCGTACATGCTGCCCGAACCGACCGAAAGCAAGCCTTCGTCGGACGAAATGACATCGCCTTTCCCGGAGATTAAAAAAGCATCCTTTTTATCGGCTACTATTAGAAGCGCTTCGAGATGCCGCAGGTATTTGTCGGTGCGCCAATCTTTGCTGAGTTCTATGGCGGCTCGTTCGAGCTGACCCTGAAACTGTTCGAGCTTTGTTTCGAAACGTGTCAGAAGCGTAAACGCATCAGCGGTGGCGCCCGCGAAACCGACTAAAATTTTATCGCTGAAAATTCGCCTGACCTTTCTGGCGTTTCCTTTGATAACCGTATCGCCGAGCGTCACCTGACCGTCGCCAGCCATCGCCACCTGCCCGTCTTTATGCACTAAGAGAACCGTCGTCGAACGAATTTTATTATTGTTTTTTTTACTCATACTTAGAAACCTTATGATAAATCTTTAATTTCAAATGCTCAAATTGACAGATGATAGTCGATTGTTTGAACATTGAAGCATAAATATGCATTTAACGGGCAGTTAAAACCTTTATGTTTCTGATATGTTTCTGAAAAACCAAAGCCGCTTTTATAATATTTTTATAATAAATGAAACCGCTTAGGATTTAGAGGCTGTTTTCGCGAGGCGGACGGCAAAACAGAAACAATTTAACGAAATTGAATAAAAAAATACTTTATAATCATAGTAATATTCATCTAAATGTTAGGTGCTTGTTTACTAAAAAAGGCGAGGCGCAAATTTGTGAGAACATTTCAAACGCGGACGGTTAAATTAGGTTTGGAAAAGATTTTAAATGAGGAAGTCGATCTTTTGAAAAATAAAAGAATCGGGCTTATATGCAACCAGGCGACTGTAGATCAACGATACCGGCACGCCGCCGATTTGTTTTTCGAGCATCCGGAAATCAACCTGGTTTCGCTGTTGGGTCCGCAGCACGGCGTTCGCGGCGATGTGCAGGATAATATGATCGAAACGGCACACGCGCGCGACGAGCGCACAGGACTGCCTATATTTTCATTGTACAGCGAAACTCGCCAGCCGACCGAGGAGATGATGTCCGGAATCGATGCTTTAGTGTTCGATTTGCAGGACGTCGGCTGCCGCGTATATACATTTATATATACGATGGCGAACGCGATGCGCGCCTGCGCTAAAGCCGGAAAGGAATTTATCGTTCTCGACCGCCCGAACCCGATCAACGGGGAAGACGTCGAAGGCGGCGCTCTGGAAAAAGGACACGAATCTTTTGTCGGGCAATTTCCGATCCCGATGCGCCACGGTTTAACAATCGGCGAATTAGCCCGCCTGTTTAATTCGGAATATGGAATAAACTGTGATTTGAAAGTTGTATCGATGGACGGATGGGAAAGACGGCTTTTTCTTGATGAAACCGATGCCCCCTGGGTGATGCCTTCGCCGAATATGCCGACTGTCGATACAGCCGTTGTTTTCCCGGCGACCGTCTATTTTGAAGGCACGCAGGTTTCCGAAGGACGCGGAACGACAAGACCGTTTGAAATCGTCGGCGCTCCGTATGTCGATGCCAGAGAGCTTCGAGACGCGCTCGCAAAACTAAACCTTCCAGGCGTTATTTTTCGTGATATAAATTTTTTGCCGACTTTTCAGAAGCATCAGGGCGAGCCCTGCGGCGGCGTTTTTCTGCACGTGACCGATAGAAAAACGTTCAAACCCGTGATTACCGGAATCGCTTTGATAAAAACATTATTCGATTTATACGGGGAAGAATTCAAATGGAAAGCGACCGCTTACGAGTACGTTTATGACCGAAACCCGTTTGACGTGATTTGCGGCACAACGAAAACGAGAGAGCAGATCGAAACCGGCGTTAGTTTGGAGAATATAGAACTTTCCTGGAACGACGACGTAAAATCTTTTCGAGAGCTGAGCGGAAAATACTATTTGTACAGTTAAATTTTATAACAATTAAATTGTTATATAGTTAAAGTGCTTTCGAGAACGGGATAAGTTGTTTAATTGCCGAAAATACGGCTTTTCCCCGAAAAACGATTTGAGTGTCGGGATGCCGACAGTTAAAGTTATTTAGAAGTAAATAAAGTGTGAAATAATGAATAATTTTTTAATAACCGGTCTGGTAGCGTGGCTTTTGCCCGGCGTAGGTCATATTTTGGAAGGACGTTGGAAACGCGGAATCATTCTCGGAGCCGTTATCTGGACAATGTTTATTATCGGCGTCTGGAGCGGCGGGGCGTATTATCCGGGGTTTGAATACAAAGACGGGGCATTGCTTTATCTTCTGAATATGTTTGCAAGGTTCGGCAACGGCATCGGTTCTTTTATAGGTTTCTGGCTCGCTTTGAATCCGCCGCCGAATGTCGCCGCCTGGGCTACTTTTGAATACGGCGGAAGGTTTTTGGAGATTGCAGGACTTCTAAATTACCTGGCTGTTCTGGATGCGGTTGATATTAATCAAGGGAGAAAAAGATGATTCATTTTTTATACCTGGTCGGGTTCGCCCTTTTTGTTTCAGTAGCTTTCGGGATATTTACAAACGGAAGTTCAAAAGAGAAATTTTTGTCCGGCTTAAAAACCTTCGCTCAGTTTCTCGTCATAAGCTTGGTCCTGGCATGGATTTTTTATTTCCTGCCGTGGTAAAAAAAAATGGGTTTAATTGAAACAGAAGGTTTGATTTTAAAAAGCTACAGCCTGGCTGAAGCCGATAAAATAATCGTTTTTCTCACGCAAAGCCAGGGCACCGTCAGAGGCGTCGCCAAAGGCGCGAAACGTTTAAAAAGCAAATTCGGCGGCAGTCTCGAGCCCTTTTCCATCGTTCAACTTACATATTTTCAAAAGGAAGAGCGGGAATTGGTCTCGATTCGCGAATGCGAGCTGGTTAAATCGTATTTTGAAAGCGCGAGCGATCCGGTTTTTTTGCAGAAATTCGCATACATCGCCGAACTTTTAAATGAATTCGCGCCGCCGAACGATCCGAACGAGCGTTTGTACAGAATGGTAAAAGTCTGTCTCGAAACGGCGTCCGAGCTGAAAGGGAATCTGGAAAGCGTCGTTCTGTATTTTGAATTCTGGCTTTTGCGTTTAGGCGGATATTTGCCCGACTGGAGCCGGTGCGATAATTGCAAAAGAGAACTGGAAGCCGGCGAAAAGGCTAATTTGCAAATTAATTTTCACCTGCTTTGCGCGGTTTGCTCAAAAGCCAGAAGCAAATGGATTATCACGCCTTTGCAGAGAGAAATATTCATTACCGCGCAGAAAGTTTCACCTTTGAAATTTGCCGATTTAACAAAAGATCAGACAATCGACGTGCGGGAAATTTCTTCTGTTCTCAAAAAACTGATTTCTAATATTCTCGGCAGGGAAGTTGTCGGGGAAAAGACACTGGTCGTCAATTCCTAAATTCTTAAATTCCTAAATTCGGTAACTCGATAGCGCGATGAAACGTTTTAGCTGGCTCATTTCAAAATATCTCCTGCAGGCGATCACTCCTTATTTTATATTTACATGGCTTTTAATCAGCGTGATTTTGTTCGTGCAGCAGGCGAGCCGCTATTCCGACATCTTTTTCAGCGCGAGCATTCCCTCAAGCCTCGTCTGGCAGCTCACGTTCGCTTTAGCCCCGAACGTTATCGCTTTTACGTGTCCAATGGCGATTCTGATCGGCGTCGTCATCGGTCTCGCGAGAATGCAGAACGACAGCGAGCTTGTGGCGATACGCGCTTCGGGAATCGGAAATTTTCAGATAACTTTACCGATTATAATTCTCGGCGTTTTGCTTTCTCTTTTCGCTTTTTTTATTAACTTAAAAGGCGTTCCGTTTGCGGCGCAGATAATCCGCAGAATTGCCGTGCAGACTGCCATTTATAAACTCGAATCGCCGATCGAGCCGGGCGTTTTCAATACGGAAATTAACGGCTATACGATTTACGTAAAAGGCGGAGATTTCGAAACCGGCGAATGGAAAAACATTTTTATTTATAATGAGGACGTTAATAACAATGCGATGCGTCTGATAACCTCAAAAAATGGACGCGTTGATTTTAATAAAGAATCGAACGAACTGGTGCTGGATAATGCCGTTATTACAACCTTGCCGCTGAAAGTTGACATTGAAAAAATTGACATTGAAAAAATTGAAAAAGACGAAAAATTCGTTTCGGAAAATGTCGGTCAGGTCCGTTTCGCTATCCAGACAAAGCGCGGGGAGTTGATAGAAAAATTAAGTAAAACCGAACAATCTATTGAAGAACTCGGTTTGACGCAGCTTTACGGATACTTTCAGGCTAAAGAGGGAAAAGAAAGAATCGAAGCGCAGGTTTTATGGCAGAGAAGAATTCTTCTATCCATAACTCCTCTGATTTTCGCATTAATCGGAACCGGTTTAATTTTGCAATTCGGCGGATCAAGCCGTTCAAGCCGCGGGCTTGGGATTTTTTTAGCCTTGATTATACTCGTCGCCTATTACCTTATTACGCTTTTAGGCGAACAGTTGGCAAGAACTGAAGCGATAAATGTATTCGTCGCCGGACTGTTTCCGGTTTTATTTAGTCTGGCTTTAATTACGTGGCTCTTCTCGCGCAAACGATTATTCTTTAACTTTAAAGCGCCGGTTTCTTTCCCCTTTAATTTCAAACGAGACATTTTTTCCAGAGAAGCAGGCAAAATATCAAAAAGAAACTTTTCAATCAGAGTAACCGGTGGAATTTTGGATTTTGATATTGTTTTGAGTCTGATAAAATATTTGTTTTTAACTCTCGGATTTTTATCTTCGATTTATATAATCTTCACGGCTTTTGAGCTTTGGAAATTTGCCGGAACGATAAATAACGGTTTCGCTCTTTTATTAAAGTACCTATTTTATCTGTTTCCGTTCGTATATATACAGCTCGTTCCGTCGGCTTTGATGATCGCGACGCTTGCAACCTACGTTATTAAATCGCGTCAAAATGAAATCGTGACATGGACGAGCGCCGGGCAGAGCGTTTATCGCCTGCTTTTGCCGTGCTTCCTGTTTATGGTTTTCATGGGAATTTTTAACTGGCAGCTGCAGGAGAAGCTTTTGCCGCAAACAAACCAGTACCAGGATGAGCTTCGAACATTGATACGCAATCGCGGAAACGCCGCGAAAAAGGACGGCAGATACTGGATCGCCAATGAAAACAGAATATATTCTTTTAATCTCGAAGCGCAAAATAATATGGCGCAAAATAATACGGAAGATAGAAAATTAAAAAACCTTGTGGTTTATGATTTCTCTGCCGAAGATTCGAGACTTCAAACCATATACAAAATTCCCGAAGCGGTCTGGAATAAAAACAGTATTAATTTTTCCGTAAAAGCTGAACAATTAATTTTGAAAAACGGGGAAATCGAAGATCGGACATTAAACGGCGGGGAATTAAAAGAAGATTCAAATCCGTTTCTGGAGCTGTATAAAAAACCGACCCATCTGAGCAGCGAGGAAACCGCCGCGCAAATAAAAAACAGCGATTCCGAAACCGAACAGAGAAACTTCTCCATCGCCCTCGAAAAGAAACGCGCGACGCTTTTTTTACCGTTAATCATTACATTGTTTACAGCGCCGTTCGCTTTATCTTTGAGCCGGAAAGGGAAGGCGGCGACGGTCGGTTACGCGGTCGGCGTATGGCTTTTATTTATGGGCGTAACGAACGTTTTCGAGCAGTTTGGGATGAACGGTTTCATATCGCCTGTTTTTGCAGTCTGGAGCCCGCTGGCAGCATTCGCTCTGCTTGGAGTTTACTGGTTATCGAGGGTTAAAACGTAGAGAATCAGACGGGAACAAAATTTCAATATTTATAATATGTAAAATTTATAATATGCAAAAGAAAAAAGACGCGTGAACATTCACGCGCCTTTTTTTAGTGGAAACAAATAATCAATTAAGTTTATCGATTAAGTTCCGGTTTCCCATGAAGACATATACTCGAGCATTTCCGGCGTCAGCGTATCGATTGAAACGCCCATTGCGCGAAGCTTGAGGGAAGCGATTTCCTGATCGACTTCAGCCGGAAGAACGTGTACGCCGGCGCTCAATTTGCCGTGTTGTTTAACAAGGTACTCAGCCGAAAGAGCCTGGTTTGCAAAGCTCATATCCATCACGCTCGCCGGGTGACCTTCAGCGGCTGCTAAATTGATAAGACGACCTTCTCCGAGAACGATGATGCTCTTGCTGCCGTCGTTGAAACTGTATTCTTCAACAAACGGACGGCGTGAAACGGGAGCGGCGCTCATTTCGCGCAAAGCTTCGAGGTTTAATTCCAGATCGAAGTGTCCGCTGTTGCAGACGATCGCGCCGTCTTTCATCGCCGCAAAATGTTCTTTGTCGATGACGTGGCGATTGCCCGTGACGGTAACGAAAATATCTCCGACTTTAACGGCTTCGCTCATCGGCAGAACGCGGAATCCGTCCATCACCGCTTCGATCGCTTTGATCGGATCGATTTCGGTAACGACAACGTTTGCGCCCATGCCGCGTGCACGCATCGCGCAGCCTTTACCGCACCATCCGTAACCGACGACGACGAGAGTTTTTCCGGCTAACAAAATATTCGTCGCGCGAATGATTCCGTCCAGGGTCGATTGACCGGTTCCGTAACGGTTATCAAAGAAATGTTTGGTTTGCGCGTCGTTTACCGCAATAGAAGGAAAAGTCAAAACGCCTGCTTTCTGCATCGCTTTGAGGCGAACGATACCGGTCGTAGTTTCTTCGGTTGACCCGATAATCGTTTCGCTCAATTCTTTCTTTTCTTTGAGCATCGTCGCCACAACGTCCGACCCGTCATCAATGATGATATTCGGATTTGTGTCGAGAGCAGCTCGAACGTGGCGCATATACGTTTCGGTTGATTCGCCTTTAATCGCCATGACAGGAATTCCCCAGTCAGATACAAGCGATGCGGCAACGTCGTCCTGGGTCGAAAGCGGGTTAGACGCGATTAAAAGCGATTCGGCACCGCCGGCTTGAAGTGTCCGCGCGAGATTTGCGGTTTCCGTTGTAATATGAGCGCAAGCGATAATCTTTACGCCCTGGAGCGGTTTTTCCTCTTCAAATCTTTCGCGAATCAGACGCAGCACGGGCATTTCGCGATCCGCCCACTCGATTCTTTGTTTACCCTGCGGCGCGAGATTTATATCTTTTATATCGTAATCCATTGAAATTCCTTCTTTTGCCATAATTTTATTGTTTGAAATTGTAATTTAACAGAAATCTGGCGGTCATAAAGACCGCCTTTTTATATTTGAACACATTGAAAAAGAAAGCTTACACCGTCTTGGAAGCACTCAAACCGCTCACAAGGGCATCGGCTTTATCGGTTCTTTCCCATGTAAATTCGTCGTTCGTGCGTCCGAAATGTCCGAATTTAGCGGTTGCTTTGAAAATCGGGCGGCGCAAATCAAGCGTTTCGATAATGCCTTTCGGCGTTAAATCGAAGTTTTTGCGAACCGTTTCGGAAATTCTCTCGTCTTCAACTCTCCCTGTGCCGTGCGTATCGATTAAAACCGAGACGGGTTCCGCGACGCCGATAGCGTATGCGAGCTGAACCGTACATTTGTCGGCTAAACCGGCTGCAACAACGTTTTTAGCGATGTAGCGCGCCATGTAAGCCGCCGACCGGTCAACTTTCGTCGGATCTTTACCCGAAAAAGCGCCTCCGCCGTGCGGAGCGTATCCGCCGTACGTGTCAACGATAATTTTACGACCGGTTAAACCCGCATCTCCCATCGGTCCGCCGATAACAAAGCGTCCCGTCGGGTTGATATGAAATTTCGTGTTTTCATCGAGCAGATCGGCTGGAACAGTCGTTTTGATAATTTTTTCTAAAATATCGGCGCGGAGTTCTTCGGTTGAAATTTCATCGGCGTGCTGGGTCGAAATAACGACCGCTTCAACTCGAAAAGGTTTGCCGTCACGATATTCGATGGAAACCTGCGATTTGCCGTCGGGACGCAGATAGGGAAGTTCGCCGCTTCTTCTTGATTCAGACAGTTTGCGGGTCAGGTTATGCGCCAATTGAATCGGCAGAGGCATCAACTCCGGCGTTTCGTTGCACGCGAACCCGAACATTAAGCCCTGGTCCCCAGCGCCGCCCGTATCCACGCCTTGCGCGATATCCGGCGATTGAGTGCCGACCGCGTCCATCACGCTTAAAGTATTACAGTCATAACCGTAACTTGCATTGTTGTAGCCAATGTCATTAATAGTATCGCGTACGATCTGCTTATAATTGACCTTGGCATTTGTTGTAATTTCGCCGGCGATAACGGCAAGTCCGGTTGTCACTAATGTTTCGCAAGCCACTCTGCCGTTCGGGTCCTGTTCGAGAATCGCATCAAGAACAGCGTCCGAAATTTGATCGGCAATTTTGTCCGGGTGACCTTCCGTTACGGATTCGGAAGTAAATAAAAAATTTCCGTTACTCAATTATTTGTAACTCCTTTAAGTTTAAACTATTTAAAATGTTGAAAGATAACAAAATGGAAATTCTAGCTTTAATCGCAGGTGATGTCAAAGCGAAAAAATCCTCGATAACGAAGGATTAATCAAACCAAAATCGAACGTTTTGATAAAGTTTCGATTAAGTTGCTTAGCTAGAATGAATAGAGAACCCGAAGCCAACGGCTGAGGCGCGATCTTAAACAGAAAAACAATCATATCGCTTGAGTCCGATAATAAAGATTATGTAATTAATCTTTATTATCCGGGAGTTCATTTACGCGATGCCGTCATTTTTAATTTTCTCGAACGTTTCTTTTAACGCTTTGAGAACGATATTTTTATCAACGCCTGTAGAATTATTAAATGTCAGCTCTAAATTAAAATCTCCGTCCGCTGAATCGTATCTGAAAACATTTCCGGCAAATTCTGATTCTGATTCTGAATTTGAAATTAAATTATTTGAATTATTCGAAGATTTGGAAAAGTTTTTGTTAACGACCGTTTTTTTCGAATCTCTGACCGCAGAGGCTTGAGGTCGCGCGGTTTGACGAATTTTATCTCTGTTTAAGTTTTGGTTAATTATTTTTCCGAGAAACTCGTTCATCGCCGCTTCGTCAAACTGGCGCGCTATTTCTAATAAAATCGATTTTGCAGTGATATTCGCCTGGCGACATTGTTGGCGGATATCTTGCGGAAGCCCTGCGATCGCCATCAGTTCCGTGACGGTCGTGCGGCTTCTGCCGATTTTCTTTCCGATTTCTTCGTGCGTATAGCCAAACCTCTCATTTAATGCAGCCAAGCCATCGGCTTCTTCCCAAATGGTTAAGTCCTTTCGCTGCAAGTTTTCAATCAAAGCGATCTCGGCGATTGATTGCTCGTCGAGATCGAGCTCGATACACGGAACCTCGCGCAGCCCCGCAAGATTTGCGGCTCGCCAGCGGCGTTCTCCGGCGATGATCATCCACGTGCCGTTTTGTTTATTAGGTTTAACAAGGATCGGCTCCAAAACTCCGTTTTGTTTGATCGAATCGGATAATTCCGTTAAATCTCCGATTTCGACACGCGGCTGTTCAGGATTTGGTTCGATTTGATTAATCGGAAGAATTTTACCGATGGAACGATTCGGGCGCGAAAACTCTTCGACGTAATGCGAATCGTGACGCATTTTTATATCAACAGGCAAGCCTCTTTTAGACACGCTTTAAAACCTCCTTTGATAATCTTTTGTATTCGAGCGCGCCGGATGAATTAGGCGCATACGTAAATATAGCCTCTTTATGGGCTGGAGACTCTTCAAGCCTTACGCTTCGAGTGATAATGGTCTTAAAGGCTTTATCGCCAAAAACTTTCCGGATATGCGCTTCAACATCTTTGGAAAGAGAAGTTCGCTTGTCAAACAAAGTGACAAGCACGCCGAGCAAATCCAAATCCGGGTTCGGTCTGGCTCTGACTTTTTCTATGGTTTCCAGAAGATCGTCAGTTCCCTCTAATGCGAAATAAGAAGATTGAATCGGGATCAATACATGCGTTGCCGCCACCAATGCGTTAACCGTAATAAGACCAAGCGTCGGCGGCGTGTCAATAATAATTAAATCGTATTGTTCTTTAATTTGTTCGATTCGGTCCCGAAGACGGAAAATAGCATCGAAATCTCCAACAAGTTTGGCTTCAAGCTTTGCTAAATTAATACGTGCAGGAACAAGATTCAACTTTTTTATATTGGTCGAATATATAAAGTCTTCCCAAGGTTTTTGAAGCTCTGTAAATAATTCAAAAGCTCCGCCATCGATTCTTTGCGAGTCGATAAACGAAAGTGAACTGTTGCCTTGAGGATCTAAATCAATAAGCAAAACCCTTTTTCCCTGCAATGCGCAGGCAGCAGACAGATTTATAGCAGTGGTTGTTTTCCCTACCCCGCCTTTTTGATTAGCTATAACGATAATCATTATTAATAATTGATAAAATTAGAATTCTAAAAGAAATAAAATTAACCGATAAAATCAGGCCAGTCCTCTACCGGTTGATTGGGTTGATCTAAATCCGTTGTTTGATCAGTTTGTTGTGAAACACTGGACAAATCCAAGACCTCCTGTTTTACAAAAATTGGGCAATCAAGCCGCAAAGCCAAAGCAATTGCATCTGAAGGTCTGGCATCGAGTGAAAGGGTTTTGCCGGCTTCGTCAATTAGTTCGACGAGCGCGTAAAAAGTATTTTCCAGCAAATCTGTGATTAAAACCCTTGAAGCGCGATATCCGCATTCTACTATTATGTTTCTTAAAAGATCGTGGGTCATCGGACGTTGCGGAGCCACCTTTTCGATTTCGAGAGCGATTGCGTTAGCCTCGAAGGCACCGACCCAGATCGGCAGGATCGTTTCTGAATCTACGCCTTTGAGCACGACAATAGGAGTGTTGGTATTCGGGTCCATGATTAAGGCACCGATTTTAACTTCAACTAACATATTTAACAAATAATACCAAATAAGGTGTTTGATTTTGCTTCCGTTATTTTAACGTCCACTATTTTTCCCAAGACATCTTTAGAACTAACAAAATTAACAATTTTATGACAAGTCGTATGCCCGAAAAAATTATCTGCCGGTTTATTGGATTTTCGTTCAGCCAACACTTTAACCGTAGAATTTTCAAAAGACTTCAAAGATTTAGTTTGATTACGTTTCTGAACATTTTCAAGTGCGATAAAACGATTGGTTTTTTCTACGTCCGTCAGAGTGTCTTGCATTTCTGCGGCTGGCGTACCGAAGCGTGGCGAATACTTGAAAATATACGCGCTGTCGTATTCGCAGTATTCAACCAATTTTACCGTATCCGCAAAATCTTCCTGGGTTTCATCCGGAAATCCGACGATTATATCAGTTGTCAAAGAAATTTTTCTTTTCGAACTTTTTATTTTATCCACTCTTTGTAAATAATTCTCGATAGTATGCCCGCGACGCATTGCTTTTAAAATTCGATCGCTGCCTGACTGAACCGGCAGATGCACCCAATTGCATAAATTTTCGTTTTCATTTATTGCATCGACGATATCCGGATGAAAATCTCTGGGAAATGAAGTGTTGAATTTTATACGCGGAATTCCGGTCGCGGCAACGGCTCTTAAAAGTTTAGAAAACGGCGTTGCGCCCGTAAACCCTTCGAGTCCTGAGACGGTTTGAGGACGATAACTGTTAACGTTTTGACCGATTAGATGAACTTCCTGAACGCCTTCATTTCTCAGATTCTTAACCTGTCTGATAACTACGTCGGCAGGCAGGCTTTTTTCTCTGCCTCTCGAAAATGGAACAATACAATAAGTGCAGAATTTATTACAACCTTCGATAATCGGAACAAAAGCCACAAACGGAGAATGCCTCTGTGTTTCGAGCGTGTTCCAATCGTAATTTTCTTCGCGGACGCCGAGGTCGGAAATCTGCTTCTGTCCTTCTAAAACCCTTTCGATAATGCTTGTTACGCGACCGACCGCCTGCGTGCCGAGCACAAAGTCTACGCCTTGCGTTTTCTTGAAAAGCGTCTCGCCTTCAAGCTGCGCAACGCATCCTAAAACGCCTATAATCGGTTTTTTTCCGCCGGAGTTGCGAACCTGCCCGACTCTCGTATAAAGTTTGTGTTCGGCTTTTTCTCGAACCGAGCAAGTGTTAATCAAAACGATATCCGCCGCTTCTTCGTTCGGTACAATTTCATAATTATTTGATTCGAGCTGGGTTGCGACTCGTTCCGTGTCGGAAACGTTCATCTGACAGCCGAAAGTTTCCAAATAAACTTTTTTCATAAAAACTACTGGTAAAAATATGGGTAATTTAGAGTTCAAAACGAAAGATTTCGTTCACCTGCATATGCATTCTGATTATAGCCTTTTACAGAGCGCTATCCAACTCAAACCGCTTGCCAAACGTTTAAATGAACTGGAAATGAAAGCCTGCGCGATAACCGACTACGGAAACATGTACGGTGCCGTCTCATTCTACAACAGTATGAAAGCGAGCGGTATACATCCGATCATAGGCTATGAAGCGATCGTCACGTTCGGCAGCCGTTTTGATAAACAGGCGACGATTCAATCGGGCGAAAGACCTTACTATCACCTGGTTTTGCTGGCAAAAGATTATGAAGGCTACCTGAATTTAACACATCTGGCTTCAAAAGCTTTTACCGAAGGATTTCATCATAAACCTCGAATAGATCTGGAGCTTCTGGCTGAGAAAAGCAAGGGCTTAATCGCTCTGTCATCGGGTTTTGACGGAGCCGTCTGGCATTTTCTGAAACAGGATAACGAAAAAAGAGTTAAGGAAAATATCTGTACCTTTGAAGATATTTTCGGCAAAGGAAATTTCTACGTAGAAATACAAGATCACGGTTTAGACGAAGAATCGGCGATCAGAAAAAAAATAATCGATCTGACCGGAAAAAATCAGATTCCGCTGGTGGCTACAAACGACGCGCATTATTTAACGGAGGAAGACGCGCGCGCACACGAAATCTTGCTGTGCATAGGCGAAGGCAGGACGATTAACGAAAACTCGCGCAGCGCTTTCGGAAGCCAAAATTATTATCTCCGTTCGGCTGAAGAAATGTGGAGCATTTTCGGAGAAGATTTGCCCGAAGCTTTGACAAATACCCTGAAAATCTCGGAAATGTGCCAGCTGGAAATTCCGATGGGCGATAATTTGACGCTGCCGAAATTCCCGATTCCCGTCGACGCCGGATGCAATACGACCGACGAATATTTTTCCAAGGTTGTAATGGAAGGTTTCGAGGAAAGAAAAGCCAAAGTCTGGCTGCCGCAGCAATCCGCCGGAAAATTAAAATACACGTTTGACGAATACCACGCGAGAATCGAGAAGGAAATAGAAACCATTAAAAATATGGGCTTTCCCGGGTATTTTCTGATCGTTTGGGAATTTATCAAATACGCCGTTCAGAAAGGCATCCCGGTCGGACCCGGGCGAGGCTCCGCAGCCGGTTCTCTCGTCGCGTATTGTCTGGGAATCACAGACGTCGATCCGCTGCAGTACGATCTGCTTTTCGAAAGATTTCTAAATCCTGAAAGAGTCTCTATGCCGGATATAGACATCGATTTTTGCGTTCGGGGGCGCGCCGAAGTGATTAATCACGTAACGGAGTTTTACGGGCGCGACTCGGTTTGCCAAATCATCACTTTCGGAACGATGGCTTCGAAAGCGGCGATTAAAGACGTCGGGAGAGCGCTCAATATGCCTTACGGAGACGTCGAAAAAATTGCGAAGCTCATTCCGCCGCCGGTTCGCGGGCGAAATATCAGCATTTCGCAGGCGCTCGAACAAGTTGCCGATTTGAAAAAGGCGATGGATACGGACCCGAAAGTTAAAGAACTGGTCGACCTGGCTCGAAGGCTCGAGGGCTGCGCGAGACATTCATCGGTACACGCGGCAGGCGTCGTTATTTCCCCGAAACCTCTGCACGAATTGGTGCCGATCGCGTATTCAAGCAAGAACGAATTAACCAGCCAGTATTCGATGAACGATCTGGAAAAGGTCGGGATGCTTAAGATGGATTTCCTTGCTTTGACCACTTTAACGGTGATAAGCGATTGCTTAAAAACGCTTAAAGATAAGAAAGCTGTCGAAATCGACTGGAGCCAGGTCCCGCTCGACGACGAGAAAACCCTGGCTTTGTTCGGAGACGGGAGAACCGAAGCTATTTTCCAGTTTGAATCCGGCGGAATGCAGGAGATTTGCCGTCGCCTGAAGCCGAAAGAACTGGAAGATTTAGCGGCGCTAAACGCTTTATATCGTCCGGGTCCGCTTGACGGCGGAATGGTCGATGACTTTATCGCCCGCCACCGCGGAGAAAAAAAGGTGCAGTATATCGTTCCGGAGATGAAAGACATTCTCTGCAATACATACGGCATTCTCGTGTATCAGGAACAAATCATGCAGCTCGCGCAGAAGCTCGCCGGCTACTCGCTCGGCGAAGCGGATATGATGCGCCGGGCGATGGGTAAAAAGAAACGCGAGGAGATGGCGATGCATGAGGAAAAATTTATCGGCGGAGCTGTCGAGCGCGGAATCAAGCGTGAAAAAGCCGAAGAGATATTCAAGCTGATGGCTCAGTTTGCCGACTACGGATTTAACCGCAGCCACAGCGTGGCGTATGCTTATTTAGCTTATCAAACCGCTTATCTTAAAGCGCATTACCCTGCTTATTTTTATGCATCTGTTTTATCTCACGAAGCGCAGGACAGCGCGAAGGTTTATAAATATTCCACAGAACTTCGCTCGATGGGCTTGAAGCTTTTGCCGCCGGATATAAACGAAAGCGATGACGGATTTACGCCGCTCGACGATGCGGTTCGGTACGGTCTCAGCGCGATCAAAGGCATAGGTTCAAACAGCGTCTTGTCTGTGATGGAAGCCAGAACAAAAGGTAAATTCAAATCGTTATTTGATTTCACAACGAGAATCGATCAGGGAGCTATTAATAAGCGCGGCTTGGAAAGTCTTATAACCGCCGGAGCCTTCGATTCTCTGAAACCCGCATCACTCAATATAAACCAGTGGCGCGCGCGGCTTTTTGCCGCGATCGAATCGGCTCTGACGCACGGTCAGAGAATGTGGAGCGATAAGCTTCGCGGTCAAAATGCCCTTTTCGGGGCAGTCGCAGGCGATGAAGATTCGTCGGGCGACGAACATCTGCCGGACGTTCCAGCCTGGTCGCAAGCCGAGATATCCAGACAGGAAAAAGCTTCCGTGGGTTTTTATCTTTCCGTGCACCCGCTCGATGATTACAAAAACACCTTAGCTGATTTAAGGATTATGAATATTGCCGATTATGAGGAAATCAAACCGGGCGATAATATTGTTTTAGCCGGAATTGTTTCCGGCGCGCAGGTAAAATACAGTAAGAAAGGCAATCGATTTTGTATTCTGAGATTCGAAGATCAATCGAGCGGCGTGAAATGTCTGGCATGGGCGGAAGCTTTCGCAAAATACGCGGACCTTCTAAAAGACGACGAGCTTTTAATTATTGAAGCGAGAGTCGAATCGACTGAAGGACAGGAAGTTACGGTAATCTTGAACGAAGCCAGGCGTATTGCGGACGCCGTGCCTTTAAGAGCGAGAGAAGTTTCGATTACATTGCCTTCCGAAACTTTTAACGAGCTTTATTTTGAAGAATTGTTTACGCTTCTCAGTAAAAATCACGGCAAATGCGAAGTGCTTTTGAATTTTATGACCGAGGAAAACGTTTTTCTGAAATTGAGATCACAGCCTCTGCGCATTCAAGGCTCGAGTGTTTTGGAAAAAGAATTGAAAAGCAGAGGATGCAGCGTAAACTGGATTTTGTAAGAGCTTTTTTATAAATTTTGTAAAAGCTTTTTTTATAAAAAAGCTGAAATTCGAATATAAAAAGCGAAAATTTGAGTATTTTGAATATTTTGAATATATGGAAAATGATTTTAACAAGCAGGCTATCGAGCGCGTCCAAACCGCGAGACATCCGTCCAGACCGTACGCGCTCGATATTTTTTCGTCTATTTTTGAAAATTTCGTAGAGATACACGGCGATCGTCGTTATGCCGATGATCCCGCTCTCGTCTGCGGTTTCGCGATGCTCGGAGATGAAGAGGTCGTCGTCGTCGGGCAGCAGAAAGGGCGCGATACGAATCAACGTAGATTGCGCAATTTCGGCATGCCCAAACCCGAAGGCTATCGAAAGGCTTTGCGCGTTATGAAACTTGCGGAAAAGTTCAAACGCCCGATACTAAGCTTTATAGACACCCCGGGCGCGTATCCCGGGATAGATGCCGAAGAGCGCGGTCAAGCCGAAGCAATCGCCTTTAATTTGCGAGAAATGGCTGGTTTAAAAGTGCCCATAATTGTTGTCGTTATCGGTGAAGGCGGTTCCGGCGGCGCTTTAGCCATCGGGATCGGGGATAAAGTTCTGATGATGGAAAATTCCGTCTACTCGGTTATCTCGCCCGAAGGCTGCGCGGCTATTTTATGGAAAGATGCCGGGCAGTCCGCGCGTGCGGCTGAATGTTTGCGTCTGACGGCGCCCGATCTGCTTCGATACGAATTGATAGACGAGATCATCCCGGAACATTCCGTATGGGTAGTTGATCGGAAAGAAGCGGATTCGGATTCTGAGTCTTCATTTGATTCCATCGGCGAAAATTTGAAACAAATTCTTCAAAGAAACTTAGAAGAATTGAATAAAATGGATGAAAATCAAAGAATGAAAAATCGTTATAATAAATTTAGAAAAATGGGCGCATGGATCGGGTAATTTCAAAAAGGAATTTCAAAAAGGGTTGAAGATGCAGAAACTTTCGAATTAAGCCTGTTTAATTGATCGGTAATCAATCCCGTTTAGAATTAAAAAAAGTAAAATAAGAAAGCCGTACAAGAATAAAGTTCTTGTACGGCTTTCTTATTGCTAGGCGTCCCTGCTTTGCAGATTAAAATTTAAAGTTGAAACACGCTAAACTCTTTATGCTGAACCGCAAGAGACTTATCCAAAAGATTTGCCGAAAGGTTTAATTGAGATGCTTTTTTATATCCATTTTTTATATCCCTTTTTAAAATGGAATGTCATCGTCCGATGGAACCGCCTGGTTCATGCTTCCGGCGGGCGTTGCGGAACTTTTAGGCTCTTCGAAATCGTTGTAGCCGGCGGAGGAATCACCGGAGAATTCGTCTCCGCGCCCTGTGCTTATAAACTGCATATCGGTTGCGTGCACTTCGAGTGTATAGCGCGTTTTTCCGTCTCTATCGTTCCACTCTTCAACTCTGAGGCGTCCTTCGACGTAGATGGGGCTTCCTTTGGTCAAGTATTTTGAAGCTGTTTCGGCTTGTTTGTTCCAGAGCGTAACGCGAAACCATGTCGTTACGTCCTGCATTTCGCCGCCTTTATCTTTTTTCTTTTCATTTGTAGCGACCGAAAAGTTGCAGACTGCCGTGCCTTGCGGCGTGTAACGCAGTTCCGGGTCTCTGCCTAAATTGCCAACAATTATGATTTTGTTAAAAGACATCTTGTGTTTTATTTTCTCCGTTTATAAGATAATTTGAAGCCAACTAAAGTTATTTAAAGTAACATCCGAATATGGTCTGCAACTTAAAGTTTAGTTATATTTTAGAATTATTTGCGTCATAATACAATCAAACTTCACAATAAAACCGCCCCGATGAAGTCTATTTTTCCGGTAATAACCGCGATTTGCCTGGCGCTTTTTTATTGCGTCGCAGCGAGCGGTCAAACCTCCTTTAAATCCATCGACACAAATAACGAGAAAATCAATGCCTGCTGGGAATTGAACATCGACAATGTTTCTAGACAAAAGATTGCGTCTGATAAAGTATCAGCTCTATATTTCATAAAAGATAAAAATACGATTGAGTCAGTAAATTTAACTAATCGGCAAAGCGTTTGGACATTTGAAACCGGCGGCGAAATTTTCCCTGAACTAATCGCCGACTCTGAAAATTTATATGTCGTTAATTCGGTAAAAAATTCGGTAAGAAATAATTCGGTAAAAAATGATGAACAAAACAGATACTTTCTCAGATCAATAAATAATAAGAGCGGGTTAGTCGGGTGGGTTTCCGAAATCGAGTTTTCCGGGATTACGCTTGATGCGGGCTTAAACGATTTGGACGCGGGCGTTAACGCGCATCTCTACCAGACAAACGAAAATGTGTTGTTCGGTCTTAAATCGTGCTTCGTAAACGTTAATAAAAATGATGGCAGCATTAGTTGGAGCCGGTGCTACAACGAATCGAAAAACCCAACATCCGCAAAATCTGCAAATAGTTATAAAAATAATTCTAACGGGCTCTTTGATACCTCCGGAGATTTTTACGCTTATTCTGATGGCATATATGTATATATCGTCTCGATAAAAAACGGGCAGATAATACATAAATTGCTTTTAAAAACACCTGTGTCGGCTAAAACATCGATCATCAAGCTCATAGATGATTCAACGGTCGTTATAGGAGATGAAAAAGGAAATTTATTTCTTTACAAAAGCAGGAACGCTAAACCGAGCTGGACATTCAAAAGCGGCGGGAGAATTTCCGGGATAATTAAAACAAACAGAGGGCTTTTAATTACATCGTTTGATAACTTCGCATATATGCTCGATGAGAAAAACGGCGGAACTGTCTGGAGAAAAAGATTTGCGAATCGTATAAAGTTTAAGCCTTTTAATGAAGAGAACCTGGCAATAATTACTGTTGATGAAAAAAGCGCTTTTTTTGTAAATACTTCAAACGGGGATATTATTTACCAGATTTCCCTTCCCGATGAGGTTAATTTTCTAAACGCTCCTTACGCTTCTGCCGACAATTATTTGTTTTTAACCGATAAAGGTATTTTGGGTTACGGTACCGGGGCTTGCAAAAAAGAAAGCGGAAAGGCTTACCAATCCGCTTCTTTATTAACATCTTTACTAAAATCTTTACGAGAATCTTTACGAGAAAGTGTAAATTAACCGTTTACTAATGCGAATTGCCGTATTTTTGCATCATTGCATAAATTTCATCTTTAATCTGAAGCTTCTTCTTTTTGAGAGTAGATTCTTCTAATACCTCATCGTCGTTTGGATAAGTCAGGTGCGCCAATTCCGTTAATCGTTTTTCGCAGCCTTGGTGCTGATTGATTAATTCTCTGAATGTCGGGTTCGATTTCAGCAATTCATCTTTAACTGCATTAGTATTCAACATTTCCATAGCGATTTCTTCCTCTCTTTTTTAAATTAGTCGCGAAAATTTATTTTTAATATTTGTTTCGGACTAAGTCAATGTTACTCCAAACGACTTTGCCGAATCAAGTTTTTGTTGTTTTTACTAATAAAAAAAATTATATGAAACGCATCTGCATCTGCATAACAAGCGCGTTTTCGACAGGATCGGTGTAATAATTATTTCTTTTATACACGACTTCAAAACCATTTTTCCCGTAAAATTTCTGCGCGCTCAAATTCGATTCTCTCACTTCAAGCCACACATTTTCGATTTTATTTTTGCGGCAAAAACGTAAGAAAGAATTAAAAATTTCCTGCCCGATACCTCTGTTTTGGGATTCCGGAAGCACGGCTATATTTAACACTTCAGCTTCGTTGAATGCAGACTTTAAAGTTGAATTGAAGTCATTAGCTTTAATATTAAATTTGCTTTCACTGGTTGTATTTTTGGTTTTTATCAGACGCGCAAGCAAAAAACCGTATACATTTTTATTTATTTGGTTTTGGTAAATAATGGCGTATGTATCCGAACGCAGTAATTCCTCCGCGTAATCTTTCGCTGACCATACATTGATTTTAGAAGCCTCGGAAATTTTTAGGATCTGCTCAATATGAGTGGCAGTCATCGGAGCTATGCAGGAGTTTATTTCTGTCATTACAATTGAAAGTAAATCAAATGAAAGGAATCGAAAAAATGAAAATTTTTGGAATATAATTGAAATATTTATCTTCCGGCGGATATATACAAAGGTGTTAGATTATCAGACCCATTGTTTTTTATCGCTTCCTTTCCGATATAATCCGAAAGATAAAGCCCGGCATTAATAATATTTGCATTTGGAGCGCTTATAAGCGGTTTTATTTCATCGCAAAGCTTCTGATTGGCAATTAATTTGAAAGCCTGCGGATTTTGCGCCAATCGGATAAAGTTTTCAACGGAAACGATTTGCGCAGAGTTTACGGATCCGTTTTTCACTGCCCAATCGGCTGCGGGTGCCGTAAGCTTCGCATCGTATTGCCGAAAGCAAACTTCGCTCTTGCTAAAAGAAACCGCTGTCAATACTGGCACATCGGCGCTCGGAACACTTCCGCGGAAAGCTTCAAATAGTGAAACTCCCGTGCATTTGATATTCAAACCTGTTTTTAAACCGATTGCAGTCGCCAAACCGATTCTTGCACCCGTAAAACTTCCGGGTCCGATCGAAACGGCAATCTTTTCCAAATCGTGCGGTTTTATGTTATTTCGTTTCAAAAGTTCGGAGATTGCCGTAATTAATTCTTCCGAACGCGACACATCTCTTTCGCCAATCCATCGATCGACAATCAGTTCTCCTTCTAATAAAGACAAGCTTCCGCCTCCGACCGCGGTTTCGATGGCGAGCATCAATTCTTTTTTCTGCATTTATAGTTATTATTTCTTTTTTAAAAGCGCCTCCGAAATTCTCGCAAAAGCAGGCTTCGAACGTTTTAGAAGGTTTCCGATCTGATAATACAGCCGGCTTCCTTTATCAAAATCTCCTTCCATTTCCACGGTCGCCTGTACGGGGTTCGGCGGTATGCGCTTGCGTATCTGCTGTAAAAGGTATTCTCTATCTCCGAGTCGTATATGCAAAGGCTGCAAACGCACTTCGCTCCGCCATTCTTTTTCGACAGCCCTTGTCAGCCATCCTGGCAGATTTTTCGCTTCGCCGGCAAACGGCAAATCGTCTACAAAAAGGTTCAGGTATTTATGCGCTAGTCCGATCGTGCAAATTATCCAGCGCCGCCTGCGGGAGCTTATGATGTTCAGGCATCGTTCCCAATCGAAATCTTTCGGGCGGTTTTCTACGGCGTAAAAGATGTCGTACAACCTGTGTTTGTACGCGCCGCCGTCAGTCAGCCAGTGAACGCATAAAACGCGCAGATGATCTTCCGGGCGCAATACACGGACAGCGGTTTCATTTATTTTAACGATTCTCGAATTTTCAAACAAATTATCCCATTCAACCGAATCGAGATGTCTCGCCCCGCAATGAATATCAACGCGCGAAGGCTCTTCAAACGTTTCAAGACGCAAAAGCGCGTCTTTGTATTTTCCCGGCTCGATCATAAAATCGAAATCCGTAAAATTCCGCATCTTCGGATCCGGGTAAAACTGCGCCGCGCTCCAGCCTTTAATTAAAATAGGCTTGAAACCGGTTTCTTCAAACCATTTCCAAGCCTTTTCTAAATTATGTTCCTGAACTTTATAGAAAATTGTTTGAAATTTATTATCAACAATTTCCGGACTCATCTGTCTTTTAGCCCTTTTTGCTCGCAGCGGTTTTTGCTCCTGCCGTTGCGATACATTCGCAAGTGGCACCCGCGCCCGAACATCCGCACGCAAATCCGGCACCACAAGCGGGGCTGCAGCTTGTACAAGGGGTTCCTCTGTTACAATTTCCCGTTCCGCAGCTGTCAGCCGTCTGAACGCCTGAACAGGCAACAGCCAGAACTGCCGTCGGAGCGACCAACGATGCGATAACCGGCAAAGCTACGACCGAAGCGAACCCGATTTTCTTTAAAACCGAACGTCGACTTTCACCGGCAAATTTTGAAGTAACGTTTGTTTCTAAAAGATTGCGTTCGTTTAACTGGTCGATTGCGAGCCAGATAAGATCTTCTTCGACCTTGGTTCCTGATTGTTTTTCAAACTGCAAAACAATTTCGCTTACAGATGTTTTACCATCGCAATTTTTCCAAACGAATGCCGCCGTTTGGTTTAAGCAGTGGGCTTTATCAGTTTTCAAATCATAAACCAATACTTCATCTGGCATTTCCTGTATCACCAGTCCGTTTTTACGAGCCGTAGGGGCTTGTGGGTTATTCATTATTTCTCCTCCGAAATTCATCTTAAGATGTATAGAATTAAATTTTAAAAGCTAGTTTTGCAAAAAAACTTTTAATGAGCAAAGCAGTATCTACCGCTTCAGCTCGCATAGTTTTTGTGATTATTGCACGTTCGGCAACTTTATTCAACACATTTAACGTAAATTCAGGCTTATTTCTTATCGGTATCGTGTGCGGAAGAATTTCCATAATTCCTTGTCCGGCACTGAGTTGCTCGGGTTTCCATTCCGCGCCTTCGACATACTCGGTAATCAAAACCATTGCCACGGGTACCGCGTCCGTACCCGCGACGGCACCGAACTCCTCGACCGGCAGATCTTTCTGCGCGTATTGATCAATAATACCCCGCACGGAAAGCATTTTCGGAAACGGGTGAACATATCCGTTTTCATCTAAAACCGCGTATTCATCGGAATAATAAACTGCTCCCTGCCTGATCAAAGCCGCGACAAGCGAAGTTTTCCCATGGTAGCTTCTCGCTGGAATGACAATCGCTTTTCCGTCGATGGCGACAACGCCTGCGTGCAGAAACACTCTGCCGACGGCAAACTCCGCAACCGTAATCCGAACTTTGCTTTCGAGCGTATCAAGCAGAAATTCAAATGAAACGTCGGAAACTATTTTTTCTTTGTTTTTCTCCAGCGAATAAGTAAAATTATCACCGTTTATATAAAAAATATGATCGCTCGTCTGATTTTCAACCAGGTTAAATTCCCTGCTCAGGCTATCGGCGAGACAATTTTTAATTAAATTAAAATCAATATCGCAATCCGCCTCGATGCTGATTTTAACGCCGTAGGATTCAAAGCTTATTTTTTTTTGCTTTTCTTTTAATTCCTTTTTCACTTCGTTTTCCATTATTTTGCCCGATGCTTCTAATTTGTTTTAACAAACAATTTTCTATGGCTCAAGACCAGGAGACCGAGCGATTGCAGGAAAATTAAAATGAAAACCGGCGCGAAAAAAAGACCGCCGTAATTGAGCCAGATCAAAATTAAAATTAATACCGTAATAGAGCAAGCGCCGTATAAAATCGTCACAAATCTATGTGTAAATCCTTTTATGACCAGCCGTTGATAGATGTGCTCGCGATGCGCCGTCCAAATCTTTTCTTTTTTTAATAAGCGCCGAAATAAAGTAAACGCCGAGTCGAATACAAAAAACCACACTAAAACGACGCTTAAAACCGGAAAAAGATAAAATTGATCCGGATTTTCCTTTTTAGCAATCAGCGGCAAAACAGCAAACGAAAAACCCAGGAAGGCGCTGCCGACATCTCCCATAAAGATTTTTGCGGGCTGCCAGTTATGCATCAAAAACCCGAGACAGGAAAAAGCGATGATGCCGCCGTAAACTGCCGATTCGTCCAGTCCGAGCATTTTACCGGCAAGAAACCATCCAAGCCCCGCCGTGACCGCCTGCAATCCGGCAATCCCGTCAATCCCGTCCATAAAATTATAGGCGTTCGTCAGCCATACAATCCATAGAAAAGAAAATACAAACCCGGCTCTTCCCGTTTCAAAAGTTCCTAAAAAAGGCAGATATAAAACGTCTATATAACCGTAACTGTAAATAATCAGAGAAGTTGCGATTGCGTGAACTAAAAATCTCCATACCACCGAAATTGAACATAAATCATCGAGCCAGCTGATTGATGTAATCAGAAAAGCCGCCGCCACATAAGAATATTCAACCGTCCCGTTATTTATAAACGTGTAAACGGAATAAAAAAGTATTGAAATTATTACGAAAATCAAACCGCCGCCGCGCGGAACCGGCGCCTTATGCGAGCTGCGTTCGTTCGGAATATCATAAATCTGCTTTTTCGTACTCCAGCGCCGAAACCATTCAACACCGATGTATGAAAGCAAAAATGTTGTTAAAAATAAAATAAATTCAGTCATTATTTGCAAACATCATTTGCGGACATCATTTGCGGATATTACTTACGAACATCATTTGCGAACATTACTTGCGGGCATAATCTGCGAACATTTTACCGGCGAAGTAATTTCGCACGCTCCTCAATATACCAAGTCACTTCTCGCTTTATTGCCGTTTCAACACTTACCTGCGGCTGAAAATTATATTCGTTTTTTATTTTTTCGTTTGAAAAGACATCTTCAGCCAGCCATTTTTCTATTGTTTTTTCTAATTTTACGACTGTTTTATTATTTACGAAGCTTTTGTTAAACGAAAAAAACGGCATTAGAAATTTTGGATTTACCGAAATGTTCGGAACTTTTTTATTTAATTCGCCGCCGATAGTATCGACGATCTTTTTCATCGATAAAGGCTCGGCTGACACGTTGAAGATTTCGATTTTTTTATTTTTTTCCTTATTCTCGTTCAAAGAATTTTTCGCGTTAATTACAATTGAAACGGCGTTTGCGACGTCTTCCTTGTGAATTAAGCTTTTTTGATTGACGCCTTTTCCTATCCAAAAAAATTTACGCGCGTCAATGGATTTTATCAGACGCAAAAAATTTCCGCGATCCTCTTCGCCGATCACTGTCGCAAGTCTAAGGATCGTTAAGCTCATATCTGTATGCAGACAAAAGTCCTCAGCGATTTTTTCGCTTTTAAGCTTGCTTTCGGCATATGCGTCAACCGGGGCGCATTCGGCATCTTCATTAATTCCTTCCTTATTTCCGGAGCGATTTTTCGTATCGCCGTAAACAGAGACGGAACCGATCAACACAAAATGTTTTGTTTGTAATCTTTTGCTCAGCTCCAGGACGTTTTCGGTTCCCTTTACATTTACAAGCCGAAATCTTTCGTTGTCAATTTTGCCGAATTGGTGCGCTAATCCGGCTGCGTGAACGACGACATCGCATTTGCCGATTATTTCTAATTTTAATAATTCATCAATGCTTGTTATATCCGAGTAAAAGACTCGGTTTTCTTTATTTTTATCGCTTTCAGAGACCTTTTTTGCTTTGTGATGCAGTTCAAATAAATCGAAGCCGTCTTGTGTCAAACGCTCGATTATCGCTTTTCCGACAAATCCGCCCGCGCCTGTAATCAAAACTTTCATTTTATTTTTAATTTTTATATGCGTTCTATTATAAGCATTTAGATAAGCGTTCAAGGTTATCGGACGCGTTTAACGCATTGCTTGTTTATATTTATCGAGAGCGGTTTCCAGCGAGTATTTTTCCAGCGCGGAAAGGCGCGCGCGTTTTCCCAACTCTTTCAAATTATCCTTTTCAAAATATATTTGTTTCATTTTTTGTAAAAGATCTTCCGGCGAATTTGGCGCGACCACCCAACCGACCTCATCTTCGGCGACTACCTGCGCAAGTTCCGATGTTTCTTCGGCTAAAGCCAGAATCGGTTTTCCCGCCGCCAGAATATTATAAGTTCGGCTCGGCATCGAAACGCCGCGCATTTTTTTCACAAGCGAAACCAAAGCGACATCGCACGCGTTTAAGAAAATTCTCTGCTCGCTTCTAGGCTTCGGCGGCAAAAGCGTGATGTTCGTCAAATTCTTTTCCTTTACTTCTTTTTCCAGCCAATTTCGTTTCACGCCCGCGCCGAGAAAAATAAAATGCACCGGAAGCTCGTTTTTCAATTTTTCCGCGCATTCGACAATGCTTTCCAGGTCGTTCGGATAGCCCATATTTCCCGCATATAGAAAAACGAACTTTTCTTCTAAATTCAGTTCTTTCAAAAGCGAATTTTCCGCTCTTTCAGCCGGTTCGACCGTTTCGAGCTCAGCCCAGTTCGGGATTGTTTCGATCGGAATGTCGAGCCCGAAAGTTTTTAGCTCGATCAGCTTTTCCATATCGCGCCCGACGACGATTATTTTTGCGGCGTATTTATAAAGCCAGCGATTCCAGAAATTCAGCGTTTTAACCAGAAACGATTCCGGCTTGGCTTTTTCGACCGCAATCAAAATTTCCGGGTAATTATCGTGAATCAAAAGCGTATAACTTGCGGCGCGAACAAGCGAAGCGAAAGCGGTTATAAACGGGAGACTCGGCGGCGTCGTGACAACCAGGACCTGATCGCCTTTTTTAAATTGAAACAATGCGTTCCAAAGTATCGAAAGGCTCAAAGTGATCATGTTTATCAATCGAAACAAGATAATATTTTTATCGAGAGTCGTGCCGAACGAGCGAAATATTTCAACCTGTTTATGAGTTTCCCTTTTCGGAGCGCGGACGCCGCGCGCGGAGTAATTCGGCTGCCCGCACAGAACTTTCACGTTGAAATCGCCGGTCAAACCTTCGGCAATCCGCGTTAAATAATATCCGGTCGAGGTTTCTTCCGGGTAATATAGCTCTGTGACCACCCAAAGAGTTTTTTTATTTGCCCGCGCGTCCTTTTCTGAATTATTTATTAAATTTCCGCTCACATTTTCCTTTTGAAGCTTTTCGTATTGCCTTCCGTCGCGCGTTCCAGCACTGCGCCGGTTTCTTTTTCATGCCCGGGTTTCGCAAGCCATTCGATCGAATAATTTCTCGCTGCCGAAGACATCTTCTGGTACTCTGAATTATCCATTTCGACACAATCTTTTATTTTTCCAACCCAGTTTTCAGCTTCTTCAAGCGGAAGCTGCCAACCCGCGTTATAATTTTCCAGATCACTCCAAACCGTTCGATCACTCAATAAAAGCGGGCATCCGGCAGCCAAAGCTTCGATACAGACGTAACCGAAGTTTTCGTTAAGCGTCGGCAAAACAAAAAAATGACTTTCAAAAACTTTTTTCAATGCCTGCTGATATGGAAAAGCGCCCGCGAAAATCACGGAGATGTTCGGCGGCAGCGTTTTGCTGATTTTTTCGCATTCCCACGCGTAATCCGCGTCTTCGGGCGGACCCACGATTGTCAAAACGATCTTGCCCGAATTAATTTCTCGAAGCCTTTCTAAAAAAAACCGTATGTTTTTTTTTCTGACGATTCGCGAGCAAAATACGAATTTCGCCTGTCCCTTTTCCTTAAAGAGTTTTTGACTTTGCGAGTATTCCGGCAGAATCGTTTTCGGAGTCAGATCGGGCGCGACCAGTATTTCCACGCCTTTGCCGATTACCCTTTTTACTTCTTCTTTTTCCGCCTCGCCCGAAGCCTTCCAGATTATATTCCGGTGCAAATTTATAAGCTTTGCCGTTTTCAAAAACGCCTGTTTTTTAAGAGGCTTTAGCGAGAGGGCTTCCGCCGACAGCTCGCCGCAAGGAGCCAGAATCACGGGAATGTCCGCTATTTTCCCGTTTCGCCGCAGCATTAAAAATTTAATAACCGGCGTCGCAAAAACGCTGTTGAGGAAGATTGCGTCCGGTTTAACTTCCGCTGCAAGAGTCGCAAACAATCCGCCTTTTAAGTTTTTCGGCGAGAAATAAAAAACTTTAGCGCTGCCGGTTTGATTCCATTCGTCGGTTTTTACGGTCGTAAAAGGGTTTTTATCCGTTTTACTGTCGTAATTTCTGGCGACGATAAAAAAATCGTATCGATCGCAGAAACGCTCGACCAGATTTACAACAGTCCACATTCCGCCGCCGCTTTTATAACTCGGCAGATAATAATCGCAAAAAACCAACACCCGCTTTCTCATAACGCTCAAAAGAGACTTTAACCGATTTCCTATATGTTTTTGATCTTGAGTTATGAGATGTGTCGTCTCTGGCTGTTATAGCCTAAAACAATTTTGGCGACAGTTTGCGAAACATTTGTTTTTAAATATTCCGCCGGCGCAATCCAACTTGCCGGCTGAGAAATCGCCAGTTCGACGGCGCGCAGAATATTTTCCGTTTCCGCGCCGCTTAAAATATTGCTTCCGCATTCGAGCGTTTCCGGGCGCTCGGTCACGTCGCGCAGCGTCACGTTCGGAATTCCGAAAATAGCGCATTCTTCCTGCACCGTTCCGCTATCGGTCAAAACGGCGAGCGCATTTTTTTCGAGTTTTACGAAATCGAAAAATCCTAAAGGTTTGAGCAGTTTTATTTTCTCGTTTTCAGCTTTTACTCCGAATTTGCGCATTTTTTCCGCCGTTCGCGGGTGAACGCTGACGAGGATTTCTTTTTCGTATTTTTCGGCGATTTTAACAAAGCTTTCGAAAATCTTTTTCAGACGCTTTTCCGTATCAACATTTTCGGCGCGGTGAAGCGTTACTAAAAAATATTCGAAAGGCGCTACGGAAAATTCTTCCAAAGCACGGCTCTGGTTGATTTGTTCGGAAAATCCTTCGAGAACTTCCTTGATCGGGTTTCCCGTTACGTAAATTCTTTCATTTTCGATGCCTTCTTTAACCAGGTTTTCTTTGCTGCGCTCTGTATAAGGCATCAGGACGGCGCTTGAATGGTCTATAATCCGTCGATTTACTTCTTCCGGGACGCGGTTATCGTAACAGCGGTTTCCCGCCTCCATATGGTAAACGGGAATGCCGCGCCGCGCCGCGACAATTGCGCTGAGCGCGCTGTTCGTGTCGCCGAGAATCAGGATTTTATCCGGTTTTATTTCCTCCAAAGCCTGATCGGTTTTGGCAATTATCTGCCCGACCTGCTCGCCTATAGAGTTTGCTTTTATACCGAAATGAATGTCCGGCGTTCTGACCTGCAATTCTTTTATAAAAATATCGCTTAAACTTTCATCGTAATTTTGCCCTGTGTGAACCGTCGTGTGCTCGCAATGCTGATCAAGGATTTTCATTACAAGGCTCAGACGGATTATTTCGGGTCGCGTCCCGAAAATTGTCATTAATTTCATAAAATATCTGTTTAAAAAATCTGTTTATCGAATCTTTATTTTTTAACTATTTACCGTCGTATATAAATTGTGCTATTTCATCATTCGCGCTTCCGAGCAAAGTCTTTAAATCATCGACCGAAATATTATTGTCTTTCGAAGAATATTCGCCCCGCAAAGCCGGTTCAAAATCGGTATTATCGCGCAGTTCCGGCAAAACCGGCAGGATTACATAATAATCGCCGCGCTTAATCGTGCGAAAACACTCTTCTTCGGAAACCATTATCTCGTGAACCTTTTCGCCCGGTCTGATGCCTGTGAAAACGATCGGAAGATTTTTATCACCCATCAAGGCTTTCGCCAGATCCGTGATCTTCGCAGCCGGAACGAGAGGAATAAAGGTTTCTCCGCGCTTGCCTATCGCGATCGCCGCGAAAACCGTATCAACCGCCCGGTCGAGACTTAATAAAAACCGGGTCATTTCTTCGAGCGTTATCGTTAAAGTTTGATTTTTTCGAATCTGCTCGACAAAAAGCGGAACGATCGACCCGCGAGAAGCAATCACGTTGCCGTACCTGACGCATGTAAAGCTCGTATTCGGGCAATCGCGATTCGCTTCGATTAAAATTCTTTCCTGCAAAGCCTTCGTCATTCCCATAACGTTAATCGGCTTACAGGCTTTATCGGTTGAAATGCCGACGACGCTTTCTACCGGAAGATTATTTTCGCGAATTGCCCGCGCGATGTTTTCCGCACCGCAAATATTCGTCAAAACCGCTTCATACGGAAAATATTCGCACGACGGCACCTGTTTCAACGCGGCGGCGTGAAAAACAACATCGACTTCACGCATAGCCGAAACCAGAGCCGAATAATCGCGCACATCGCCGATACGAAAATTCAAAGTGTCCTGAGAATTTTTGTATATAACGTCGTCCGTCGCGTTTTTTACGTGCATATAATCAAGCCGCATATAATGCTGCTTGGCTTCATCGCGGGAAAACACGGTGATTTTTTCAGGTTTTCCCATTTCGCCGGTCAGAATTCTTTTAACCAGAGTTTGCCCGAGAGACCCCGTGCCACCGGTTACTAAAATTCGTTTCCCTTCTAATTTCTTCGTTTCGTTTTTTATTTCTTCCATTCGTCGTAAGGCGTCGGGTCGCACGCCATCTGTTCTATCATTTCTTCCCACGTTGGCGGAGAAAAACCCGTCACTTTTCTATATTTTGCTGAATTCAAGCTTCTGTCGATCTTAAAATCCGTTTCCGGTTCGATTTCTATCCCGGCTTGATATTTATCGTTAATCAACTTTAATAATTCGTATTTATTTATCGGCTCGCTCGAGACGTGATACAAACCGTACAGCTTCGGATGTTCCAAAATCAAATCAGTTATTATAGCCGCGAAGACCGTTGTTGGAAACCCGCTGTAGATCGCATTTACAAATCCCTTAACTTTTTTTCCCCGATTACTTAAAAACCATTCGACAAGGCTGTGCGCGCTCGTTAATTCTCTGCCGATAATTGACGTTCTGAAAGTTAAACAATTTTCTGCGCTTACCTCGCCTAAGTTCTTGCTTTTACCGTACAAATCATACGCATCTGAAACATCATCTTCCGTGTAATTTCCTTTCACCCCGCTAAAGACGCAATCGGTGCTGACATTTATTAAACGCGCGCCGAATTCAGCTGCAATTTCCGCCAATTTATGAGGCAAAATGGAATTTACAGTCAGAGTTTCAATTACATTTTTCGAGGAAGGCAATTGCTTGATCAACCCGACTGCATTTATTATGACATCAGGTTTTACTTTGCTTACTATGTTTCGAAGCTCAAAGAAATCTTCGGCTTTAATATTTTCGATTGTTTTCTGACGGTCAAAAATATTAAAATTTTCGAATTTTGAAAGATTCGCTCTTAAAGTTGTCCAAACATCAAAGTTTTTACTCAATTCCTGAACCAACTTATGCCCGAGCATTCCGCTCCCGCCTAAAACTAAAACTTTCATACTTTCATTTTCGGCTTACAAATACTTACCTAATCACTTTAAATGTGTTTTTTAACCAGCTAACTACTTTTGTTGCTTGAATTACCTGATAATATCAACAGTCTTGTTCAGTTATTACCCTAATAAGTTAATCTATTAATTTAATAATTTCTTTTGCCCAACCAAAACTGCAAGCCTTTTGACAATAAGGAATTATGCAATATTTACAACTATTATCTTTAATATTGACCAAATCGAATCACTTCGCTCTTAAATACATATTTTTCAGATTCAGCTCAAGTTTCTATTTTATACTCAGAGCTTCTCCAATACTTCTGTGTAAAGTTTTTCGTATTCTTTTACAATCGTTTCAGATTTGAATCGTTTTATGTTTTCCAGCCCTAAATCTATTAATTTATTCCTGTAACCGGCATTTTGAATGAGTTTATCAATTCCCTGCCGGATGCTTAAAGCGTCAAACGGATCAGACAAATGCGCCGCGCCGCCTGAAACTTCTTTCAAAGGACTTATATTACTGGTAATAACCGGCGTTCGCATTGCCTGCGCTTCGATTATGATTAAACCGAAACCTTCGTACAAAGAACAAAACGAAACGATGTCGGCTTCTTCATATTCTTTTCTTATTTCCGAATCATTCAATCCGAATCTATTTTCAAATCGAATTTTATTATCCTCTAAATCTCGAATTGTTTCCTCGTTTAATCTTCCGATTATCACCAGATGACAGTTTAATCCTTTTAACGCTTTTATTAAATTATTTAGGTTTTTATGAGGCTGCGTGCCGATTTGTAGAATGCGCGGACATTGCTCGTTAAAATCTTTCTTTTTGCCAAAGTAAAAATTGTCTTGAAGAGGATTTTCTATAACTCTTATTTTTTCTTTATTGCAGCCTGTGCGGCGAATTATTTCGTCTTTCGTCGCTTCGGAAATAGCGGTTATGTAATTTAGTTTTTTTATAGGAAAGTCTAAATATATTTTCTTTAAAATATATCGCCTCAAACCGCTTCTCGTATGCAGAAAGCCTAAATCGTGAACGGTTAAAATTGTTCTTTTTTTCGGCAAGACTAGGGAAATGTAGTGTATGTGCCCTGTGATATGGAAAATGTCTGCATTGCGGCGGCGAAAAAAAATGAGGTTTTTTAAAACTCCCGACAATCGATTTCCAAAACTTAACTGCTGAAATGAAATATCATACTTTTCCGGATTTAAGTGTTTGGCAATTTGTCTGAAAACTTTCTCAATACTGACAAATTCCCAAAACTTTCTTTCGATGAAAAGTACTTTCGTTTTCATAAACCTTCAAACTAAAAAGAGCATTTATAAACCTTGAATTTTTACGGCTTCCTTCAACATTTCCGCTGTGATTGCCGTTGTGCCGATTTGCTCGACAACCAAGCCGGCTGAGAAATTCGCTATTTTCGCCGCATCCAGGTAATCCGCCCCGGCTCCTAACGCGACAGCGAAACTCGCGATAACCGTATCGCCCGCGCCGGTCACGTCGTAAACTTTTCTTGCAAGGGCTTCTAAATGATAAATTTCATTATTTTCTTTAAAAAGCGTCATCCCCTTTTCGCCCTGCGTTACTAAAATAGCTTTCAAACCTAAATTATCCAGCAGTTTTTTTCCGGCTATCTCAGCCGCGTCAGCCCGGTCGTTTATATGACAGGCTTCTATCGCTTCCTTCCTGTTCGGCGTTAAAACGGTTGCTCCTTTGTATTTGGAGAAATCCTTTCCTTTCGGATCGACTAAAATTATCTTATTTTGACGAACTGCCGTGGTTATCAGACGCTTTGTAAAATTTCCCGTTAAAAAGCCTTTCGCGTAATCGGAAATAATAACAAGGCGAACATCGTCGAGAAGCTTTTCCAATTTAAGAAAAATCACATTCGCTTCATCTTCATCAATCTGATTTACAGTTTCCTGATCAAAACGGACGACATGCTGGCTGTGCGCGACTATTCTGGTTTTGATGGTTGTTTGACGTTTTTCGAGAGAAACGAGATTTTCGGAACAAATGTCAGTTTTTTTCAAAACTTGCGCCAGAGTTTCGGCTTCTTTATCTTTTCCGGTTATCCCGACAAGCGCGGGACAAGCGCCGAGTCCTGCTATATTAGCGGCGACATTTGCCGCGCCCCCGAGATTAAGGCTTGTTTTATCAACGTTTACAATCGGCACCGGAGCTTCCGGCGAAATCCGGCTGACGCTTCCCCAGAGATATTGGTCGAGCATCACGTCGCCTACGACCAAAACCTTTACTTTTGAAAAATTCTCGATAATCTTTTCTAAATTTTGCAAACCTTCCCTTTCGATAAAAAACAATTGTTTTTATTATGTTTAATGTTTGTTTTTTATCTTTTCATCAATAATTTCGCACCAGATATGTGCGATGGTTATATGAGCTTCCTGAATTCTGGCGGTTCTTTCCGCCGGAACCAAAATACATTTATCCGACAGCGAAGCGAGTTTTTTTCCTTTTTCCCCGGTTAAACCGATAACGCCGCAGCCGTTTTTTCGGGCGTTCATAACGGCGGAAATAACATTCGGAGAGTTTCCGCTGGTGCTGATAGCAATTAAAACGTCTCCGGGTCGAGCCAGGGCTTCGATCTGCCTGGCAAAAACTCTCTCGAAACCGTAATCGTTGGCGACCGCGGTTAGCGCCGAAGTGTCCGTCGTTAAAGCAATTGCGGGCAGCGCGACGCGTTCAGTTTCAAATCGCCCGACGAATTCGGCGGCGATATGCTGCGCGTCGGCGGCGCTTCCGCCGTTTCCGCAAATTAATATTTTACCGCCTTTCATCAAAGATTCGAAAATCAGTTCGGCGCATTCTATTATCTGGGAAATCAAAGTTTCTTTAATGCTTTCGATAACCGATAAGTGCGAATTCAGCGTATCGGTAACAATTTGTTCTTCGAAACGAACAATGTTTTTTTTACCGGCTGTCGCGGGAGCTTCATTTTTTATTTTTTCGGCAATACCGCTTGAAGAAAAATCCCGTCTGAACGGAAGCGAAAAAACCTGTCCGCCGTTTTTAAGCACGAAATCAGCGCCGATAATTTCGCTGACCGCCCAATCGCCGCCTTTAACCAAAATTTGCGGCTTTATCTCTTCAATCAATTTTTCCGGCGTTAAATCATCAAATATTTTTACTTCATCAACCGGTCTTAAGCTTCCAAGTATTTCGGCGCGCCCCTTTTCGTCAATAAACGGTCGATTCGCGCCTTTTATCGCTTTAACCGATTTATCACTATTAATTCCGACAATTAATTTTGTCCCGAGAGAGCGCGCCCGTTCAAGCAAATCAATGTGCCCCGGATGAATAATATCAAAACACCCGTTGGTAAAAACAATAGTTTCCATATTTCTAATTTAGCTTATTTAACTGATGTTTTGTTAAGACATAAACGCTCTTTTAAATATCAAACAATATTAAAATAACCGTTATTCAAATAACCTTTCATTATAAAAAGCTTTTTATTAATACAAAACTTCTTTATTTTTCCGAAAAAACAATAAAATTCCTTCAACTCCATGATCACTAAAGCGAACATGGCAAGTATGACAATTATTTTGTTGCAGAATAAGCATTAAGTTGTTCAAATCATACGAATACATCGGAATTAAAGGTTCTTGCTTTTTTCCCAGAACCAGGTTTCGCACGCGGTAAGCTAAAGAAAAATCCCTGTACAATTTAAATCTCAGTTTCTGCCCGGTTGTGGAAAGGCTGTTCGCATACCCGAAATGCAAAACGCCAATGCCGTTTTCCTCCAGCATTTCAATCATTTTTTTGAAAATTTGCTCTCCGATTTTCGGATCAATATGCTGAAAAACTATAAAGGAATGTATGAAATCAAATTTACCGGTCAATTTTGATAAAGTATCGTCTCCTTTTACAAAGGAAACATTATCTATATCAAATGATTGAGCATTTTTTTCCGAAACCTCAAGCATTTTTGTTGAGATATCGACGCCTACGACCTCGCCGCTTCATTTTGCAATCGGCAGGGTCATCCTGGCGACGCCGCAACCGAAGTCTAACGATCTGCAAGGCTTAAAGTCTAAATTAAAGAAATCTTCAATTTCTCCCCAGATTCTGTTTACATATTCTTCACCGCGTTCGAAAAAAAGCTTCATTTTTTCGTCATCGATGGCTTCCGATCTCATTTCAGAAATGGTATTTACGGCGAAATACGGATCATTTTCACCGAAATACTCCCAAATAGTTTCATTTTTGCTCATCAAACACTTCTTCCTTTACTCTTTATAATCAAGTTAACTAATAACAGACTTATTATTAAAACAAAACAGGTTCGGATAATTGAGGGAAATATTGTCGCGTAAAACGCCTCATAGGAAACAACGGTTAAAAGCGGAAAATACGCGATTTTTTTCCAGGCAGCCGGATATGGCGTTTCAATCAAACACGCGTAAAGCAACCGCAGATAAATTCCTAAAACCAGCATTCCCAGCGGAACGCCGATCGGACCGAAATTTCTTAAAAGGTCTCCAAACGGTGAAATCGCGAATGAATTTTCACTATAATTAAAATATAAATCACTGTATGCCCTGGCATCGGAAGTTTGCGGCTTATCAGTCCAAACGAATCGAGGGATAAAAGAGGTAAGCAAATCGTTTACAATATTATTCTCTAACCCGTAACTGGATTCATACGGGGCAAGCTTTTCATAATTAGCGACAACCACAGCCAGGGAACTTAAGTTTTCAATTCTTTCAGCCAGACTTTTTGCGCCCTGCTCAATAACAATGGTCGGATCTTCGGTTGACAGGTAGTCGAGGGTCGCACCTATCTGCCCGATGTAATCGCCCGCGTTAACCCTCGCTTCCGATCCTTTTATATTTCTAAAAGAAGTGCCGTAAATAATTCCGATAAATACCGCAACCGACAGGATGACGCCGAAAAGCGCCGTATGCTGCCATTTCAAACGACGTCCCGAATACTGAAATGCCATGGCAATAGGTATAATGCTGACCAGAAGGCTGCTGCGGCTTCCGAGCATTGCCATTCTCAAAGGAAGAAAAAGAATCAGAACGGCTAAAACGATATAATAAATTCCAGTCTTTTTTTTTGTACTGAAGATCGTCAGCCATAACAGTATCGTTCCTTCATTAAGAAGAATTAACAGAAAGGATAAAAGCCCGTCAAAGATGCTGATTTCATCAACTCTTTGATAGCCAAGCAAGCCCTGGATAAACCCTAAAATGTTAAAGCCGACACCGGCTAAAAGCAGCAAAATGCCGGGACCCCATGCTTCGGAAATGTCCCATTTCCATTTTGGCAGGTATAATTCAACTTTTTCGGCGAAGTATTTCCCGACCGGCAAAAAATATCCGACGGTCATCGCCATAAAACCGACCGTTACATACACTAATGTCAGCGGTATATTGTATTGAGGATCGTCAATAAAGCTTAAAAAATACGGGTCTGACCAGCCCAATGTTAAAATCACGCTGCCGAGCACAAAAGCCGGAAAAATATAGATCCAGGTGGCAAAAATAAGCGGATGAAAAGGATCGAACTTTTTTATATAAAAAAGATAAATACTGGGAGCTAAAACCACTATGCCGGCAAAAAGCGTCCAGGGGACGAGATAATATGTGTTAAAGGCATCTTTAAATCCATCTTCAATCCAGAAAAACATAAAGGCGGCTAAAACACATAAACTCCATAAAAAGATAATCGGTGTTAATAAACTGCCCCGAACGCCCCGTTTCAACGGGTTATGAAGATTTGATTCCATCATAAACTTCCCTTAAATACTACTTTAATTGCGCAATGATGATTCTCCCTTCGCCGCCCTTTTCACCTTTTAATAAAGGGCTCATTAGCCTTCCGATGAGTCCGCCGATTTTCCCCTTCAAGTTTGTTCCCGTTTCATATTTATACCTGTTAAATCCTTCCCATGCTATTTCAAATCCCGCTTCTTCCAGAAGCATCTCTAATTTCCATTTAAATATGGGCGTGATATGCGCCGGGCGTACCGTTTCATATTCTCCGAAATAATTAAGACGTCCCGTATAAAAATAAATCAACCTGGAATTGACGGCTTCTACGTTTGGCGTTGTTAAAAAGACAAGCCCGCCGGGTTTTAGTAATTTTGCGCATTCTCTTGCAAAACAAAAAGGGTTCTCAAGGTGCTCGATGATTTCGATAGCGACAATCGCGTCGTATTTAGCATCATTCGTTATTATTTTCCCGGCAAATTCGCTATCCAGGTTTTCGACTTTTAACTCGATATCTTTTACCTTCCAATTCTCCCTGCTGCCGTCAACCGCTAAAACGTGGTGCCCGAGTTTTTGAAGTTTGATTGAAAAGGCTCCTTCGCCCGCGCCTAAATCGATGACGCGGCTGGGCTTAGTCAGATGTTTTTTTATCAGATCAAAAACAATTTCGTGAGTATCAACGCCTGCCATCGACGCCGGCGCCGCTTCACTTTCATTTACTTTTTCCGCTATGGTGTCTTGCATTTATTTTTTAAAACCCTTAATTTTTGTCGTTAAGCATACAAACAGCGATTACGCCGTCAGCCATTTGAGGTGATATTTTTATACTCATATCATTGATAAAATTATAAACTCCCCGGTTAAACGGGCGATGTTCATTTCCAATATCGTAAAAACAAAAATTTTCAACCCTGAAATTTTCTCTCTGCAATACTAAGCTTAGTGTTTTGTATGAGTAATAAGCAACATGATCCGGGTGAACGGGCTCATTTGCGCCGCCTTTCCCGCGCAAGCCGTAAAGTAGAAACCGTAAAATACCGTAGGCATTAATCGTCGTGATAACAAGAGCCGTTTTACTATGCATAAATCGCTTGATGCCCTTTAAAAAAAGCCCCGGGTTCGATAAATGTTCTATAATTTCACCGGCGATGATGACGTCGAATGTTTCATTAAGATTTACGTCTTCAAGCTTTTCCAAATCAGCCCGATAAAGCTTTTCGGTCCCGTATTTATACAAAATATCCAGACCTGCCTGATCGAAATCAAAGCCGTATAACTCTTTCGCCGTTTTCTTCAGATCAAAATGCAGCAACATTTCATTTTTGATTGAATCTTCCGTATACGGGTAATTTGTGCAGCCGAGGTGGAGCACTTTTTTGCCCGAACTTATTTCTTTGATAAAATCGATCCGTTGTACGACTCCAATTTTTTTGCTCATTTATTTACTGAAAAGCCTGTTTACCAGTTGTCTTTCTTCGACACTAATAAAATTCAAAAGAAATAATAAAACACAATAAACAATACCGCCCGCAGCAGTCGCCGTAATTAGCGTAAACCAGTTTAGAGCCAGGTTTGTAATCAATATTTTCTCAACAATCGCGCAGAAAAAAGCCGCGACAACTAACTTTCCGATTAAATACATCCAGAATCGGGTTTGTATTTTTTGGAAAACGCGTTTTTCAATTTTGAAAATTGAAAAAAATATCACCGCGAATCCGGCTAAACGCCCGAATGCCACTCCGTAATTTCCGTAGTCCGGGGTTAAGGCAATCATAAGTATCACGCTGACAACCAGACAAATTGAAAAAACCGAAAAATTATAATTTGTATAGCCCAATCCCTCGGTCATTTGCCATGAAACAGCCAGAATCGCCGCAAGGCTAAACGTAATTGTGTGCAAAACCAGCAAATCCGAAGAATTATCCGCAAACTCCTTTCCAAGCCAAAGTCATAAAAAATAATAGCTTTCAACTATCAATGATGTCGCCAGAAAAACGACCGTCATACAAACGATTTTTGTTGCTTTTGTATAAAGACGCAGAAGTTTTTCCGTGTCGTTTTTCATTTCGCTGGCTAAAGGAAACACGACCAGCAACAAGCTTGAAACAAAGCCGTGAATATATAAGCTCAGACTCATCGGCACGACATAATAAGTCAGGCTTTCCGCGCCCAGTTTTCTGGTTACCCAACCTCTTTCAAATAAAAGAAGTAAATTAGAAAGAACCTGATAGCCGATTATACCGGAACTGTATTTTAAGACCGTTTGCAATATTTCTCTTCCGAATTTAAGGCTTATGCCAAATTCCGGTAAAAGCCGTTTTGCATAAACCGCAAATATCACGCACGACAAAAAAGAAACAACAACGTTCCATACGAGCAAGGTTAAAAGTCCATAACCGTAAAGTGCAAGTATAAGATTTCCGGCGAGAAGAGCAAAACTGTTGAAATTGTATATTTTCGAATAAACGTCAAATCGATGTATTCCCTGCATTACCGCGCTAAACACCTGGCTTAGCATCGAAATGAATATTATCAAGGAAGCGAGATACAGCCCGTAAATCGCTTTATTTTGGGCAGCCGTTTCAATCTCGAAAACATCAGTAACGAAAAATCTCGAAAAACCGATGAATATTCCAATTACAATAACGCCGACCGCAATATTTAGGTAAAACGTTGCGGAGATAACTTCTTTTATCTTCTCGACTTCGCCGTTAATTCTATATTCGGCGATGTATTTCGTAATCGCCCGACCGATACTAAAATTAAACGAGTAACCGATAAATCCTAAAACCAAAGCATAAATGCCGTAATCTTCGGTTCCGAGGGCTTTTATAATTTCGCGCGTTGCGACAAAACTTAAACCTAACGGTAAAATCCAGGTCAAAAAGCCGTAAAATACGTTTCTAACAATGCTTTTTCCTGTCTGTAACTGGCTTTTTTCCATTTACTATTCGCCAAGCGATTCTTTATACGCGTTAATCGCTACGCGTGCCGCCTGACGCTCATCGAAATTGTCCAAAACCCATCTGCGACCGTTTTCGGATAATCTTTTTCTCAAAACATCGTCGTTTTTCAGACTCAAAATTCCGTTCGACAACCCGGAAACGTCTCCGGGTTCGATTAAAATACCGGTTTCAAGGTTTTTCACGGCTTCCGGTATTGCGTAAACATTTGTTGAAATGGAAGGAATTCCAAGCGCCATCGCTTCCAGCAGCGAAATTGGCAGCCCTTCGACGAAGCTCGGAAGCGTAAAAACATCTGCCAGGCGAAAAAGTCTGAATAAGTCTTTTCTTTCTTTTCCGACTTGATCCGACATTATCAAACGAAATTTTTCACCGAGACCGTATTCTTCCGCTTTTAATAAATCTTCAGCATTCGGTTTCGAGTTTGAAACCCAAACGAATATAACGTCATCGGTTTTTTGGCAAACAATCTTCGCCGCGTCTAAAAAAGTCCAGCGCCCTTTTCGGTCTATAAACTGCCCGACGCACAAGACAATAAACTTTTTTTTCGGCAGATCATATTTTTCCAGCAAGAGGTCGCGATCTAATTTTTCTTCAAGTGACGAATCTATTTCGGGCGGGTTAATACTTGTGTAAGTTATCTTTATGCTATTTCCGAAAGTTTCCGTGTAATACTTTTTAAAGTATTCTTTAGCATCCCGGTTCGAACAAAACACTTTGAAGTTTTTAAACTGCGATATTGCTTTGAACTTAAGCTTCCAAAGCAAATCCCGCCATTTCGACGCGGGCGGAAGCGCGTTATGCGCCGTAATAAAAACTCTCGTTCGCAGACTAAGAGAAATTAATGAAGCGATTGATTGCTGCGGCGAAAGATCGATATGAACAATATTTCTTGATAAATCGAATTTTTCCAGGTGTCTTAACATCGCCCGCTCGCTAATAAATTTCCGCTTATGTAAATTGAATTTATTTTTCAGCCCGTAAACGGCTCCGCCGGTTATGTGTCCCTTAAAAAATTCATATTTAATATTTTCTTCATCGAGAAAGCTTATAAACTGTTGGTTTGAGCCTTCCGGCAAAACTACAATTACATCAAATTCCTTCCTGGCTTCTTTCATAATAGCCAGTAAATGAATCTGCGCTCCGCCCCATTCCAGATAATTCCAAGCGTATATGATTTGCCGCATAAAACCCGTTTCAAACTGTAAATAACAACGTCCAGCGTCTCGCTTCTTTTTAATCTCAAATGCTTATTTTAATTTGCAGGAATTTTATCTTTGCAAATTTCAGTAAGCGGTTTTTCCTGTAAACCGGCATTTATACTCTCTGCATTTTTTCGCAGAGCGACGCGAACAAAAAACACGCCGAATGCCGCCACGGCGTGAAGTTTTGTCGGGGCGCTATCCCAATAGCTGTAAAATCGACGGCGAATATTATGAACGTGACCTAAATTTACAAAAAGCGCGTTGAATTTTTCCTTTAAAGACATCTTTAAAACTCTTTGCGGGATATTATTCGGCTGACAAAACACGCGCGCGCGCGGATCCACCAACAGCCGCCACCCTTTTTTTCTCAAACGCGGAGTATATTCGGCATCGCCGAAATTCGGGTATTTCACGGCATTCATCAAACCGTTTTCTTTAATTGCCTGAACCGGAACCAGGACACAATTTCCGACGATCAAACCGACTTCCCAGGGATTTTTCGGGATCGTCCAAACAGTTTGATTTTGCCAGTGACGCCAACCGCCGGAAAGCGTTTCCCACATCGGGGACACCTGAAAAAGCTTGTGAGGCGTATCCCATAACAATAAAAGAGAACCGACAACCGAACGTGGAAACTTCTCTGCGGTTTCGACCATATATTTTAAAAATTTGGAGTCGAAAACCTGATCGTCGTTCATCATCAAAATATAATCGGGTTCGCGCTTCAAGGCTGCGCGGACACCGACATTCGTGCCCTCGGTAAACCACAAATTGCCGTCGCCGCGAATTAATTCGACATCAGGAAAGTCTTTACCGATAGCTTCCGATGTTCCGTCGGTCGAGCCGTCATCAACCACAACTATATGAACATCCAAACCTTCACAATCGATTTTAGCGAGGCTTCGCAGGCATTGAAGCGTCAGCTCGCGCCGGTTATGAACGGGAAAAACGATTCCAACCTTTATTTTATTATTTTTGATCATCGCCGTTTTGCAGATCATTAAAACGCCCTATTGCTAAAAGGTTTATGTTTTTATGCAATTTATCCGCGTCAATCTGTCTCCAGCAATCGATTACGGTTAATTTTTCCTTCGGCACAAATCTTTCGATCGCTTCCTTATAATCTTTTGACATTAAGGTTAAGACGCACACAGGCGAACTATTTAAACAATCTTCAATCGAAGCCGAATAACTTATCTCATCATCGAATAAAGTTTGAGCGCTTTCCATTGCCAGCGGATCGTAGATCGTGACATCTACATCATCAATAACAAGTTCCTGAATTAAAGAAACAGCGGGTGAAGCTTCGACTACCGGAGTTTTATCCTTGAACGCGACGCCGAGAACGGAAATCTTCTTTTCCTTTGTCATAAATGATTTAACCGTCTCGGCAAGATGCTTGTTCTGCACGACATTCACTCTCTCAACGGATTCCATCAAGATCGGACTCAAATTATACTGCTGTGAGATTGTCATAAACGCCTTTGTATCGCGCGGAAAACAAGTTCCGCCGAAAGCCAAGCCGCCCCGCAGATAATACGGCGAAATGCGCTTATCGACTCCGATGGCGCTGGTAATCGCATCGACATCAGTTCCCGGAATTCGTTCGCAGAGATTCGCAATCGTATTGGCGAAGCTGATTTTCATTGTGATATAAGCGTTGAGACTAACCTTCGCAACCTCTGCGCTGATTAAAGACATTCGCGCTATTTTGGGCTGATTGTGACACATTTTTTTGTGCAGAGCCTCGACCTTATCGCCTGCTTCGGGGCGGCTTTCGCCGATTATTACGAGATCCGGATTACGAAAATCTTTAGCGACGCTTCCGAGAGCGACGAAATCGGGATCAAAACAAACATCAAAATCCTTTTTATATTTTCGCCCCGAATATTGTTCGATTAAAGGAATAAATGTTTTTTCGGTCGAGCCCGGAACGACCGTCGAACTGATTACAAACAAATGATACGGCTTTTTGCTTTTGCCGAAAGCTTCCGAGAGAGATTTTAAGGCTGATTTAACGTACCGATTTGAAAACCGCCCGTCTCCGATGCTCGGAGTCGCGACAAGAATAAAGGTTATGTCGGTTTTTTCAATCGCCTCCGCATGATTGTTTGTGGCGCGAAATTTTTCGCCGAGTTCATCGATTAATTCCTGGTATTCGGGCTCGACAATCGGCGTTTTACCGTTGTTTATTGCATCAACGACATCTTCCTTAACATCTACGCCAAGCGTTTCCACACCGCTTGAAGCAAAACATAAAGCTAAACCCAAGCCGAGCTTTCCCAGCCCGACGACGGAAACTGCATCATTCATAAATTCGTAGTCAGTAGTAAATTTATACGAATGGATGACAAATAATATTTCGTCATCCATTTTTTCAATCTTTAGTTTTTATATCTCGATATGTCCGATCCAACCCGGATACGGACGATAATCGAAAAATTTGTCGGTTTTATCTTCAAGACATTTATTAATCTTTTCATCCGAAGATAAAACCTTTACGTCAGACAGTTTTTTTAAACCGTAATTCCAATTTGTTTCTTCCAGCAAATGCGAGAAAGTTTTAATTTTTAACGGGTCAAAGCCCATTAAACGAGCTCCGACAATATCCGCCGCCAGAAAGCTTTCGCTTGCTATTAAAACGCCTGAATAATTAGGATCCGGATCCAGAGGACCTTTATTATCGCCGCCTGTAATCCCGTCAATAATCGAGAACAAACGTCTCTGCGGTTTTTTATGCAGATGTCCTTCTTTATCGGCAAATAATATTAATTTTAACAGATCGACTCCCATTCGCCACGCCGAATCGTTTCCATACCAGTTTCCGACGTCAAGAAGCCGCTTTTCTTTTTCAACCTTTATGCCTAAAGGCTTTATAAACTTGCCGTGAAGCCAGTAAATCGATCTATGGATATATTCAAGCGGCACGCTCTGCTTAGCCAAAAAGGTATCATACATCCAGCGCTCGGTTTTTATAAGACGCTCTTCCATCGGCGTAAAATGATTCGGCGGATACTGATCGCCGCCCTCGCTTTTATTGCCTAAGCTGTAATGAACAATCAGGTTTTTGTTGGTATTGATGCCGACCAAGCCCTTGATATTCATCGTTACGCCGACCTTTTTATGAGTTTTCAATTTCGGAACCGAAATAACCGCGTCGGCTTTCATAATCGTTCCGGCTAATTCATATACCTGTTTTTCGCCCGTATGATTATCGATTAATTCCTGGCGATGATAAACCGCGCCGTAAAGCCTTTTTGGATCATTAATATCTTTTACCGCGCTCTCGTTTCCGAGATTTGCGCTGACAGCCCCTTCGGGATCACCGTCCAAAGGAATTCGCATTGAAGGAAAATGTTTTCCGCGCGACCAATATTTTCTTAAATCTAAAATTTGCAAAGAGTTTTCTCTTTGCAAATTAAAAAAGCGTTCAACTTCATCAAGTTTTGTCAGCTCTAAAAGTTCCTGCCAGTTGCAATCGTATTGCGGCGCGTCGGAAATTATAATATTTCCCTTTCCTTTAAGCGCGATCCACACGTAATCGGCAATCGCGCGCAAAACCGACGGGTGCGTGATGATCGAAAACGGGTCTTTTTTTTCAAAATGCCGGCTTCTGACAAAGTTTGGTTTTAAAACAACCGTCATTCCGGGCTCGATTAAAAAACCGAGCGGATTCCATTCCGCTTTTCCAAAATTTTCCAGGTCTAAACCCAATTCAAAAAAAAGTTGTCTCAGGCACGAATAGACGTAATTCGGCGAAGACGAAATATTTTCGCCGAAAGGATATTCGGGAAATTTTTCGGAAGGATGATACGGCGCGTTTTTCGGATATTCCGCAATTTTCGCCCTCGATACTCCAACATTAACGCTCATAAACTCAAAGTCCTCTTCATTGCCGGATGGTCAAACTTCAAATCAAGCTCCTGAATTAGAACCCTGTGTTTTCCGCGCTTTGTCAGAGGAATCTCTTCAACCGATTCTAAAACCAATTCTATATCCTCACCGAGTTTGCCGAGTATATTTCGTTTTACTTTCTTTAGAATTTCTTCATTACAACCCGGCTTTTCGATAAATCTGAATATAACTTTTCCGATTTCGCGTTGATGAAACTGAAATTGCCTTAGATGGTCATATGTATCATTATGCATATTAAGCATTGTGGTTGAAATCAAACGTCCCTTTTTTGACACTATTAATTCCTGGGAACGACCTTCGACGCGTTCCCAAATTTGGTGTTGTCTGTTGCATTTCTCACAAAACAGGCTTTTAAAGACCGCCAAATCTCTGGTTCGATAACGAATAAACGGGGTCGCGTGCATTATAAAAGAAGTCGCGACGATTTCGCCCGTCGCGCCCGGTTCAGTTACCGGATTATCACTTTTATCCAGCAACTCCACATAACCGTACTGCGGCAAAACGTGATAATCATCCGTATATTCACAGTAACCGGCAATGGCTGCCATTTCGTAATGCCCGTAATGAGTGAATATTGTCGTACCGGTTCCGAAAACTTCCTGAAAAAGCTGTTTCTGAAAATCGTAAAGCTGCTCGGAGGCACAAAGAATTCCTTTTATTTTCGGAAAAGGCTTTCCCGAATCTTTTAGGTAACGGGCGAAAATGTATCCCGACGAAGGATAACAACGAACCCAGTCCGGTTTGTAATCCATTGCTTTCCGGCGATATATCTCCATTTTGTCGGTGCCGAATTCATATGTCGAACAGCGCAATTCATTAAATTCCGGTAGAAATTCGGTGCCGTCCGGCGTGTCAATCTGTAATCCGCGAAATACAATTTGCCGGTCACCTTCCTTCCAGCCGACACGATGATATTGATGCGCTTTTGAAGCTAATTCTTTAGCGAAAGACACCGGATCACGGTACATTCCCATAGGAATTCCTGTGCTGCCGCCTGTTGTTACATAAAAACGATTCGGAAAATCCGTTGAAAACTCATCCAGATTATCCCGAATCATTTCCTTTGTCAGAAAAGGAATTTTTTTGTAGTCGCTCAGAGTTTTGATATCGTCAGGCTTTATTCCTGCTTTATCGAATATCCTTTTGTAGCCGCTTGTATTTTTATAAGCAAATTCAACGACGCGCTTGATTTCGCTTAATTCAAATTCCCTTATGCGACGAACGTCCCAGGCATCGGTTTCGCTTAAAAATTGTTTCCAGGAAACATAATCCTTGTTGGTTAAATCTTTGTGGATAACAGACATTATTAAACCGCTTGGAAGTTTGTCTTTTTCTGGATTTGATTTTCGGCATTCAGGCGCACCTGTTCTTCAATCCAGGCGTAGGTATCTTTTAAGCCGTCTTCCAGGGAAATACGCGGTTCCCAGCCGAGAACCTCTCTAAGCTTCGTGTTGTCGGAATTTCTTCCCCTCACGCCTTGCGGACCGTCGATGTGTTTTTTGTTTAAAGTTATGCCGGCAATATCGGCGATAATGTCGGCAAGCTGGTTGATCGTGACCATTCTGTCCTGACCGAGGTTTAAAGGTTCGTGAAAATCCGAACGCATCAGGCGATAAATGCCTTCGACGCAATCGTCTATGTAGCAAAAAGAACGCGTCTGCTCGCCGTCGCCCCAGATTTCGATTTCATTTTTGCCTGACAATTTCGCTTCGGCGATTTTGCGGCACATCGCTGCCGGAGCTTTTTCGCGTCCGCCTTCCCATGTTCCCTTTTCGCCGAAAATATTATGAAAACGCACGGTTCGGGTTTCAATTCCGTAATCGTTTCGATAATGCATACAAAGAATTTCCGAGACGAGCTTTTCCCAGCCGTATGCGTCCTGCGGCTGCGCCGGGTACGCGTCTTCTTCTCTGAGCGGTTTTACATTCGCGTCTTCCTGCAAATGTTCCGGATAAATACAGGCGGAACTTGTATAAAGATAACGTTTTATCCCGTTGGTCTTCGCCGCTTCGAGCGTGTGCAGATTGATTAATGAATTGTTGTAAAGAATTTGCGCGTGATGCGCCGAGATAAAACCCATTCCGCCCATATCCGCCGCGAGCGCGTAAACTTCTTCGACGCCGCGCGTCGCCTGCAAACAGCTGTCCCAGCGCCTTAAATCTAAAATTTCGAATTCGTCCGCATCGGTTTCCGAAAATTCCGGGTACTTTAAATCAACCCCGCGAACCCAAAAACCTTTTTCTTTCAAATACGTAACCAGGTGGCTTCCGATAAAACCGCCCGCACCCGTAACCAAAACCCTTGTTTGTTTATCCATATAAAATTATTAAATTTAGTCGTAGAAAGTTTTTCTTGATTTTCTTCAATCCCTGAACACTCTTTTCGAGTATTAGCCGTAAGCTTATTCGTCATCGTAATTACCTTGCTGGTAATAGCTCTGGTAATAGTAATAATTATCATGCGACTTGAGATTTACGTTGTTTAATACAACGCCGAATATTTTCGCGCCGACGTCCTGCAAAAGCTGGCGCGAGCGGCGGATAACCTGGCGCGAGCTTTTTCCCGCGTGAACGACGAGAATTACGCCGTCAACCATCGAAGCGATCAAAACGCCGTCTGTAAACGAAGCGATCGGCGGCGAATCGACTACGACGTGCGTAAAATTCCCCTGCATCGTTTTCAGAAAATGCGCCATTTGTTCCGAACCGATCAATTCAGCCGGATTCGGCGGAACAGGTCCGGACGGCAGCAAATGCAGTTTGGAAAGCTCGTCGTATTGAATGATGCCGAGCATTTCGCTTTCTGTCGATTCGCTTGAAAGAATCGTGCTTAAACCGGCGCCGTTGCTGATATTAAATACCGAATGGAGCCGCGGTCTGCGCATATCTGCGTCGATAATCAGAACTTTCGCGCCCGTTTGCGCGAGGCTTATTGCCGTGTTGGTCGCCGTCGTGGTTTTTCCTTCCGCCGGAAGGCTCGATGTAATCAAAAGCGATTTCGGCGCGTGTCCGGCGGTTGAAAGCAAAATCGATGTGCGCAGCTGGCGGTAAGCTTCGGCTAAAGCGGAACGCGAATCCGAATGAATCAAAAGCTCTGAAGTGCCGTTGTCATCCGGCGCTTCTTTCCCGCCGACAAGCAGAAGCCTTCGTTTCGGCATCGATTCGATCATCGGAATTGCCGCCAGCGCAGGCAGCTGCAGATAATTTTCGATTTCTTCCGTGGTCCGAATCGTATCGTCCAGATACTCTAAAAAGAGCGCCAGTCCCATACCGAACAAAGTGGAAAGAAACAGCGCCGCGAGAACCGTCATTAAACGTCTCGGCGCGACCGGAACGTCGGGCGGAATCGCGATTTCCGCAACTGAAATATTATTATCGGTTCCCTGCGCGACGACATCATTCGTGCTTTGCTGCTTGGTCAGATTGTCTAAAAACCCGCGTTTTGTTTCTATATCCTGTTCTAAAAGTTTAATAATAACGCCGGATTGTCCCTGTCCCTGCGCCTGGTTGTACTGCTGGTCGTAAGATTCCCGAATTTTATCTTCTTTTTGTTTCGCCTGAAGATAGCGCGTGCGAAGATTTTCCAGCAAAGTTCCGGCTGAACGCTTTCTGTATTCAGCTAAATCTTCTTTATTTTTCCTCTGCGCTTCGGCGATGGATTTTTCGAGGCTGCCGATTTGAGCCGTAACTTCCTGAACTTCGTATGCCGAATCCTGATATTCCTGTTGAAGTTTTGCGCGCGCCGCGCTCAGGTCGGCAATTTTCTTCTGAGTTTCATTGACCAGAGTGCGAATATTGTTTTCCTGCTCGGTCAGATATCTTTGCAATTGTTCTTCGACCAGCGCATTAAGTTTTTCCGGCGATTTGCTGACGGAATCATACTGCGCCTGTGCATTTTTTCTTTGATTTTCGGCTTCGAGCAAATCTTTATTCAAGCCCGCGAGACGATTAATGACGATCGTCTGCTCGCTGTCCAAACTGATAATCTCGGCTTCTTCTTTAAGCTTTACGAGTTTCAGCTCGCTGTTTTTTATTTCCGATTGTAGGTTGGCGATTCTTTCATCGAGAAAATCGCTGGTCTTTCGGTTTGTTCCGGTTCGTTTTTCCTGATTTGATTTGCTGAAGGTTTCGATAATCCCGTTTACGATAAAAGCCGCGAGCTCCGGGTCCG
>JAOAPX010000080.1 GCA_025463125.1 Acidobacteriota bacterium
CGCCGATTCAGACGCTCGAAATCCGCTCGATATTGGTCTTTGTAAGTGATAATTTCAACGCTCTCGCTTGTTTCGCTCATTAAATTTCCGATCAAAAACTTGCCGCCTTAAATAAACACCGACTGATTTGCAAACAATAACTCCCTGTTTCGCGATATTATTTTAGTAAAAGTTTCGAATCGGGAAAAGACAGCCCGAAAGAACTTTTCACCTTAAAATTTCCAAGCTCGCAGCTTTTTTTTTAGAAAAACCCGGCTGAAAATTTTATGCCCGCGAAAAGCGCGAAAAAGAATAAAATTTAATTTTTCTTTTTTCGCGTTTTTCGCGGGCATATTCCGGTTCGCTTTAATTTCTATGATTGCAAAGAAAATTAAAATCTTTCTTTAATTTCAGTCTCTGAATTTAAAAAAATCGAGACCGCCGATAAATATTTAAAGAACTATTTACCCGGCTGTTTTACAAGACGAAGATAAGGCTTTAGGGTTTTCCAGCCTTCGGGGAATTTTTCTTTTGCCTGTTCATCGGTAACCGAGGGAACGATAATCACGTCGTCGCCGTCCGTCCAGTTAACGGGCGTCGCGACGCTGTGTTTCGCCGTTAATTGCAGCGAATCGATGACGCGAAGAATTTCGTCGAAATTTCTGCCCGTGCTTGCAGGGTAAGTCAAAGTCAATTTGACTTTCTTGTCCGGTCCGATGACGAAAACCGAGCGAACGGTAACGGTATCGCTGGCGTTCGGGTGAATCATATCGTAGAGATCGGCAACTTTTTTGTCGTGGTCGGCAATGACCGGGAAATTAAGTTTCGATCCTTGTGTTTCTTCGATGTCTTCAGCCCATTTGTGGTGAGCGTCGGACGGATCGACGCTCAAGCCGATAATTTTTACGCCGCGCTTGTCGAATTCCGGTTTCAGACGCGCCGCTTCGCCGAGCTCGGTCGTGCAGACAGGCGTAAAATCTCGCGGGTGCGAAAAGAAAACTCCCCAATCATCGCCTAAATACTCATGAAAATTTATGATTCCTTCCGTTGTTTCCGCCGTAAAATTCGGCGCTTCATCGCCTATTCTGAGTGACATAATTTTTAGTTCCTTATCCTTTTTTTCTTTATTATTTATAACTTCAAAAACAAACTTATTAATATTTCTGTACGCTCGAATCGACCTCGTCGGACCAAGCCGTGATGCCGCCTTTCAAATTAACCAAACGACCGCTGTAACCGGCGTTTTTCAACGCGTCGATTGCTTTCGCGCTGCGCGTTCCGCCTTTACAGTGAATGATCGCCGCGCGCGAAGTGTCGATTTCCTTCACTCGATTGACGACCTGTGCGAGCGGAATCAGTTTTGTACCCGGAATCTGCGCGATTTCATATTCGTGCGGCTCGCGAACGTCTATTACCTGAACTTCGCTGTTGGTTTTGATTAATTCGCTTAATTCTTTTGCCGTGATTTCTTCAAAAACCTGTGTTTCCGGTTCCGTGAAATTCAGTCCGCAAAACTCTTCGTAATCGATCAGCTCTTTAATGGTCGGATTCGTTCCGCATAAAGGGCAATCCGGGTTTTTCTTCAGCTTCAATTCGCGGAATTTCATATTCCAGGCGTCGAATAAAAGCAGGCGGTTAAGCAGAATTCCCTCGGCGCCTAAAATCACCTTGATTACTTCATTCGCCTGGATCGTGCCGACGATTCCCGGCAAAACGCCTAAAACTCCGCCTTCAGCGCACGAAGGGACAAGTCCTGGCGGCGGCGGTTCCGGGTATAAACAGCGATAACACGCGCCCTTTTCCGCCCAGAAAACGCTCGCCTGTCCTTCAAAACGAAAGATCGAGCCGTAAACATTCGGCTTTCCCGTCAAAACGCAGGCGTCGTTGACCAGGTAGCGGGTTTGAAAATTATCGGTTCCGTCAACGACCACGTCGTATTCTTTGAATAATTCGATGGCGTTTTCGCTGGTTAAGCGAGTTTCATAAGTTTCGATATTCGTGTTCGGGTTAATATCTTTAAGGCGGTCTTCAGCCGATTTGATTTTCGGTCGCCCGATGTCTTTTGTGCCGTGAATGATCTGCCGCTGCAAATTCGATTCGTCAACCACGTCGAAATCGACCAGACCGATCGTTCCGACGCCGCCCGCCGCCAGATACAAACCGAGCGGCGAGCCCAAGCCACCGGTTCCGATCATCAGAACGCGCGCCGCTTTTAACTTTCTCTGACCTTCGAGCCCGACTTCGGGCAAGATCAAATGCCGGCTGTAGCGAGCGTATTCATCGCTTGTCAGCGCCGGTAATTCTTTTTCGGCTCTCGCTTCGGCAGCGACGTTTCCGCCCGCGATCGAAGGCACGATCATAATCGTTTCGCCGTCTTTGACGGCTGTTTCGGCGCCGTCGAGATGACGAATATCTTCGTCGCCGACATAGACGTTGACGAAATTTCGCAAATTATTCTGATCGTTGTACAAATGCTTGCGAAGGTCTGCGTATTCAGACGTTAATTTTTCCAGAGCTTCGCCCGCCGTGGTCGCTTCGACTTCAACTTCAGATTTTCCGCCCGCGAATTGGCGCAGAGGCGTCGGGATTACTATTGTTACTGACATAATTTTCTCCTATAACTTGAGCAAAAGATAAAAATTGATGAAAACGATTCTCGAAAACAAGTTTCCGCTCTCGTTTACCAATGACTTATCACTACTGACTAACAACTTTTTTCTCCTCATTAAATTTCGAGCGGTCGTCTTCCATCTGCCAGGAGCGAACGTCAACCGCTTCGCCCTTTAAAACCGACACTATAATGTAAGACCAAACCGGCAAAGCGTGGTCTAAATCAAACTGCGACGGTACGGCTTTATCATCCGGATGCGAATGATAATACCCGACGACGTCGAGTTTTTTCTCGCGCGCGTAACGCTCGGCGCGCATAACGTCTTTCGGCAAAATAAGCACGCGATTATGGCGCGTTTCTTCGGCGCTCGCGTTTTCCATCGGGAAAAGCTCGATCACGGATTTTCCCTTTTCCGCATCGAAATGCCCGATCAGCATTCCGCCGCATTCGTGCGGATAATCGCGCTCGGCGTGCGCCTCGATCTGTTCGATTAATTCTTTGGTTAAAGAAATCATATGTTGATGTAAATGTTTTATAAAAAAGTTTGTAAAAAACCTGTCCAACGTGGAACAGAGAAAACAAATTCCCATTAGCCCGTTTGTTTTTTTAACTCTTCAAAAGAGCCTGTTCAATGTCGGCGATAATATCTTTGATATCTTCCGTGCCGACCGAAATTCTGACCAAGCTATCGGTAATGCCTAAATCCGCTCGTTTTTTCGGTGAAAGTTCCCGGTGCGAACTGCTTGCCGAATGCGAAACGAGGGTGTATACATCGCCTAAACTCGTCGCTCGAACGCATAACTTCAAATTGTCCATAAAACGCCAGGCAGATTCCTTCGTGTCGTTTTTCAATTTAATGCTGACCAGCGCGCCGCCGAAATCTTCGCGCAAAACCCTCTTTATCAATTCCTTTTCGCCCGAAAGCTTCGGGTAATAAACCTTTTCGATGCGTTCGTTTCCGGCTAAAGCTTCGGCTAAAATCTGCGCGTTAGCGCATTGCCTGTCGAGCCGTAATCCCAGAGTTTTTATGCCGCGCAAAATCTGGTGCGCTTCCCAAACGCTCAAAACGCCGCCGACCAGCTTCATCACGCTGACAAGCGCGAGATAATCGGCTTCATCGTTTGACACGACGATTCCGCCGATCGCGTCGGCGTGCCCGCTCAAGTATTTCGTCGCTGAATGCACCGAAAAATCCGCGCCTAAACTTAAAGGCTGACACAGATACGGCGAAGCGAATGTGTTGTCGACTATCAACCGCGCCCCGTTTGCGTGGGCAATCTCAGCGACTCTTTCAATATCGCAAACTTTCAAAAGCGGATTTGAAATCGTTTCAGCCAGCAAAACTCTCGGTTTCAATTCGCCGATTTGTTTTTCGAGCGCTTCCGGATCGTTAAAATCAGCCGTTCTGGTTTTGACGCCGAGCGAGCCGAAAATTTTGTAAAGCAGATCGAACGAAGCGCCGTACAAATCCTGCGACGCTAAAATTATTGAACCCGGCGAAAGCTCGCAGGCGAAAAGCGCCGCGTGAATCGCCGCCATTCCCGAAGCGTAAGCGACGGAAACCTTCCCGTCTTCAATCGTCGTCAAAGCTTCCTGAAGCGCGTCAACCGTCGGATTGCCGTAGCGCGTGTAAACGTAGTCGCCGCCGTCGCCTGCGAAAACGCGCTCCATCTGCTCCATCGAATCGTATGTATAAGTCGCCGCCGCGTAAATCGGTGTCGCGACCGGCACGCCTTCCGGCGCTTTGCGTCTTTCGCCGGCGTGTACCAGTTTTGTATTGATCGAAAAATCACTCATAAAATTTTTGTTGAAAATTCACCATCGAAAACAAAAAAACTCTCGTACTAAATGAAGCACGAGAGTTTTTTGTTTAAATTTTACTCACGGTTCTTTAGCAGTTTTTTACGTGGAGCAAGTTTTACCTTAAATCGCCACGTTGAAATCTTTTTTCTTTTATAAAAATAATAAGAATAAAAGATTTGCTCGATACATTGGAATTTACAGGAATAACTCTCGGCGTGTCAAGCGGATTGGATTTAAAGATTAGATCGTTTCCCGTTTTGCGCCGTGCTTTTTATCAACAAATAAAATGACATTCGCGGCGGTTTTTCGCCCTTGACCGATGCGCTTCTGTTTATAGGTTTTCAAAGAACAGCCGATAATAAAAATCAACAATAAAAACTAAAAATCATTTGAACGGTTTACGCCCGATCCCAGAAATCTTCGCTCAGATATTTTCCGCCGCCGTCGCAGAGAATCGTGACGATAACGGCGTCTTCCTTTAACCGGCGAGCGAGACGAACGGCTGCGAAAACGTTTGCGCCCGAGCTGATGCCGACAAATAAGCCTTCTTCGCGAGCAAGCCGGCGCGTCATTTCCTGAGCGTCTTCGGTGGCGACTTCCACGTTTTCGCTTGCCACGTCGGCGTCATAAATTCCCGGCACGATCGCCGTTCCGAGATGCTTCATTCCTTCGAGACCGTGTAGCGGCGAATCCGGCTGCATCGAAATCGACTGTAGCGCAGGATTGTACTCTTTCAAACGCCTGCTCGTACCGATAAACGTTCCGGTCGTTCCGAGCCCGGCGACGAAATGCGTGATTCGCCCGCCGGTCTGCTCCCAGATTTCCGGAGCGGTACCGTAATAATGAGCTTTCCAGTTCGCTTCATTGTTATACTGGTCCGGATAAAAATATTTGTCCGGATATTTTGCCGCCAGCTCTTTCGCAATTATTTGCGCGCCGTCAGTCCCGCTCATCGCGTCGGTTTCGATTATTTCCGCGCCGTAAATTCGCAAAATCCGCTTCCGCTCGGGACTGGCATTTTTCGGCAGCGTCAGCGTAACCGGATACCCGCGAGCCGCGCCGATCATCGCGTAAGCGATTCCTGTATTTCCGCTCGTCGCGTCGAGAATAGTTTTGCCTTTTCGCAGCTGCCCGCTTCGCTCGCCTGCGAGAATCATCGCCAACGCCGCGCGGTCCTTAACCGACCCGCCCGGATTTAAATGTTCCGCTTTGGCGTAAACCTTAATGTTTTCAGGCAAATCACCGGTAACCCGCCGCAGGCGGATCAACGGCGTCCGGCTGATTGCCGATTCGAGCTCGTCTTTTGAGGAAAATTCTTCTGTTTGAAAGTTAATTTCGCTTTTCGCTTGTAAAACTGCGTTTCCCATTTTTCCTTCTTCCAATAAAAAAATCGGTTATGAAAACTTAAAAATGTTTCAATAACCGACTGACTCTTTATATATTCAGCGTTTCGCTTTTTCGCTTTTTTGATTACGCCAAGATAGTCAATACGGTATTTCCGCGCATTGACAACAACAACAAATTTGTTCGAACGTCTTGTACATAATCAAATAATTAAATCTTTACTTATATTTCAAGTATTCTCTATTAAGTCAAATCCCCGGAATGATGTCAAGCGAGCATTATCAAAATAAGTGTTTATAAAATAGAAACAGCGCACTTCAATACGCTGTTTCTATTACTTATTTGTTAGGAGCGACCTATTAATTGCCGGTCGCCCCGTTGGTATTATTTATCATATAATATCACCCCCAGGACTTACTTAGATGCCGCTTTCTAAGCCGGGTTGCACAAAAATTCACGGCGACAATTTCCGCAACAAATCTGAAATATTTTTACTGATTTCCCCAGGCTTCGACTTCAACGAGGCGGCTGTAACCGGATTGTCCGCTATTGATGACGACCCTGATTCTGTTTGTCGTCACAGCCGGGAAAACTATCTTCGTCAGCACCTTGTTGTTTGCAACCTTTCCGTTCTGCACGGTCGTCCAACTTGAGCCGTTCCAATACTGCACTTCGAAATCGGTGA
>JAOAPX010000086.1 GCA_025463125.1 Acidobacteriota bacterium
GAGTTTTGAGACAAAATGAGGTTTTTTTGATGGAAGTGCCTAATTCATTGAGCTGCCCAGTAAAACAGTGTTATAAGCAGATAATATAGGAATTATAATTATTAAGAAAAACAGTCAAAAACAGGAATTTTGGAAAGATGTAATAAAATAAATATAATGAGTCAAAAACGGGGGATTATGAGACGATTCTTATGGCAAATGTGTTTTGAGCCGTTTCAATATAAGAGCAAAAAGTAAATTGAATATCGCAATAATTGGAAACGCTATAAAAGACACGAGAAAGCCTTCTTTAATTTCAAGCTTTACGAAATATAATAACGTAAACTGAAAACTGTGAAGATACCAATAATAGAAAGTAAAAAATATTGAGAATAAAGCAAGTATAGGTGATGTAATAACGCCGACAGCCTGCCAAAACCAAATCAAAGATTTTATGTATCTAGAAGCAAAACGATGAACTACAAAAGTTGCTAAAGTTACGGCAATAAAAAATAAAAGCGGCAGATACCACCAGTTTAACGGATAACGAGGTTCTGGGATAGTTATAGTCGATGGCGAAGGGCTGCTTGATCTCAAATATACCTCAAATAGAAATATTGAGCGGGAAAGAATCTCTAAAAATACTCCAAGCAAGATTCCGTTAATTGCGCCCAAAGTGATGATTGGTGTTTTGTTCAGTTTCTCGCTAATCATAGGTTTGTCTTTCTGATTGTTTCATAAAGGGTCGTTTTTGACACTCTTTAGAATAGCTGAGATTCTATTCTACGAAAACAGTAAGCTGCCTATTTAAACCTGTACCAAAATAAATACAATATAATTAATACTCTTAGTCGTTTTTCTTTCAACGAGATAACTATTTACATTTGAAAAAGGCTTTTTATCTACGCCGACAATCCAAACTGTATCAAAATTTGAAATGTGGATTTCAGAAAAGTCTAATTTGTGCTTTCCGAAAGTTATGGTCACGTCGAGATATTCTTCGCTTCTAAGTTCATCAGGAACAATAAAACCATTAGTAGTTCTTTTAGCTTCAACACTCTTATTCTTTGAATAAAGCAGGTCTTTGTAATCTTTCTTGACTTCTTTTTCGTCGATTTTAAGTTTTGAAATCTTCGTAATTATTGTTTGTGCGTGAACTGGTAACCACAAAAACAAAGTAAGCATTAAGACTAAAAAATTGAATTTACTCATTTTTATCATTTTGTTAAAACGTGTCAAAAAGGATCGTTTTCGAGACGAAAAAATCAAGACAATAATTCTATTCCTGAATAGTCTTTTTCGTTGTAGCAATAAGAAAGACTAAAATAAAAACAAAAAACAAAACTAAAACTGGTATTCCAAGAAATGACAAAAGAACGAACGGGCAAGAACTAAAAAAGCCAACAAAAGTTAGAACAGTTATTATCAACACTCTATCAATGCTCTTTTCAATACTGAAAAACTTTATTAAGAACAAACTGCTTATACAAAACAAACTGGTGCAAAGACACCAAAACAAAATTATCAAAGCCCAATTACCTACCCTGCCTGCATTAAAAAGTGATAAAGCGCCTGATATTACACTTCCAATTAGCAAAAATAAGGTGAACGTCCAGAATCGAGTACGTGCGGGCACGAGAAGCCCTTGAATATCTTGAGAAGAAAAAGGAACAATGAGAAAGAGATAAATTAAGTAAAAAAGACTTTAATTAAGAAATCATTCTATTTGTACGATTTTGAGAATTTCAAATGTTTTTGGTGAAAATTTACGTGAGAATAAGAAAAGGGACATTGTTAAATGTCCCTAAACTATTGAAAATAATGGTACACCCGGCAAGATTCGAACTTGCGACCCTCTGATTCGAAGTCAGATACTCTATCCAGCTGAGCTACGGGTGCGAAAATGCTTTGGTATCAGCAGTTTGATTGCGACCGTGTGCGCGCCGCGTTCGGAAATCAAATGCTCGAACCTTGTTTATATTAAACATTAAAAGTTCAAATTACAAATTAAGGCGTTTGCGAAACGGAAAGAACAGCAAAATTCAATTTTGAAAATTCTTTGTTTAAGGATTTTCTTTGCAGCAGTTTTGCCTGCAAGACGAAAAAAACGTTTGCAAATATTCGCTTTAATGCTGATCCGCCGATAAATAAAAGCATAAAGAGATTGAACCGCGTATAACTTTATGTTTGTAATACAGGATACCGACAAACAATTTCGGCTGAAATACAATTTCAGTTATATTTCCAAATTATTAGGCGCTTAGCCGTTTGCGGGTTCGTATCGTTCGTAAACCTGCTCCCTTTTTTGTCACCATTAAAATAAAACCGAGAAAAGTTTCGAGGCAACATTATGTCCAATTGTCAACGTATTCTTTGTGTAGACGACGATAAAGATACCTGCGAAATAATTGCGATGCTGCTGAAGATTGAAAATCAAGGCTGCACGATAAAATCAGCTTCGACCGCAACGGAAGCGCTGGCTTTATCGCGAACCCATTCGTTTGATCTCTACATCCTCGATTATCGTATGCCTGATATGAGCGGCATCGAATTATGCAGCGTGATTCGTCAAACCGACAAACAAACGCCGATCATGTTTTTCAGCGCGATGGCTCGAGACATCGACCGCAAAGCCGCGATCGTCGCGGGCGCGTCGGATTACCTGGTCAAACCGAATGATCTAAACAGGCTTACGAAAACCGTAAAAGAGCTTTTAAGCGCAAGCGCATCCACGAACACGGGTAATCTGTTAGTGTAAAAGGCTGAATAGGCGTATGATGATTCAACGCTGTCGGTTTACATTTCGGTAAGAAAATTAACATATTTAATTTAGGTTCTTTATTTAAAGTAGTGAATTAAACACCTCTTTTAAAAATCCAATTCTCGTCATTGCAGGGCGAAGAATATATCAAATATTCGCGCGGTAAGATTATGATCCTCGACCGGGAAGGATTGGAAGAATTCACGTGTGATTGTTACAGCCGGGTAAAATCCGAATATGAGTTTTTGGGAAAAAATGTTTGACGTCCTGTAAACTGATTCCAACGGCTAAATGATTAAGAGGAGCGGATAATGCCAATATCGCGCTCCTTTTCGGTGAGGACTTTTTCATTTTTGAGATTGATCGGAATGATAAATCTTTAACGATTTTCAGTCTGTCAGATGTCGTACTAAAGCTGCGGAATAATAAGCGAAAAATAACGCAGTAGCAGTAAAGATTGATTTTCGGACATCATCCGGGGTTTTATAAAAACATTATTTGTTTGTTCTTTATTTGTTCTTTAAAAGACCAAAGTATCGATTCATTGTTTTATATACTTTATTTATATAGAAGTTCGGGGGTTGGATAAATGTATATAAAGAAAAGCAAGGCGCTGATATTGGACGCTTTGGTGCCGGTTTTAATTGTTTTAGCCGTTATTTTAATTTTTGTTTATTTGGGATTCAGGCAATAGTTGATTTTTTTGCTGGTATGCGGAGACTTTCTCGCCGTCAGCCCGGATTATCGGCGAAATCCACCTTCAAAAACCGAAAGCTTCGGAAAGCAAAGGATTTCAAATCGTTTCGGTTGCTTTTAATTCGACTTGAAATGCCTTTAAATTTAATTTTAGATAGAATTATTTTTGCAGCTCGACGCGAATGTATCTGACGACGTCTTTTATTTGCTGATCGGTCAGTTTTCCTTTAAAGGCGGGCATTCCTTCGTCGGGAATTCCGTTTTCAATATATTTGATATATTTTTCGTCCGACATCTTTTTCATTTTATCTGTCGTCAAATCGTCGGGATCGATAGTTTTGCCAAGAATTTCGACTTTACCGCCCGTCCCGTCTTCTTTATGACAATTTGAACAACTGATTGTGTAAATTTCGCGCGCGGCGGCAAGCTGGTCGGCAGTTGCGGCTGGCGACGGAGCCGGCGCGGCTGAATTCGAACCGTGCGCGGCTGTTGTATTCGCTGCGTTATCGACAGCGTTTTTCGCCGGATCGCCGCATGCGTTCAGGAAAATAACCAAAGCGGACAAAATAAAAACTGCTTTCAAAAAATTCATCTTCGTCTCCGTAAATTATTTGCTTCGAAATTCCTGAAAGTTTAACCTATAAATATATTTAATAGCAAAGTTTGTTAAAAACGGCTGAAAGGCTGACCGGAGCTGTTTTTATACGTTTGAGAAAAAAAACAGGTAGAAAAAAATCCGTTATAAAAGTCTGAATTTATGAAAGCGAAAAAGATTTTAATTAACGGCGAATGGCTGGAAACGGGCGAAAGTTTTGCGGTTAAATCGCCGTTTACGCAGAAAGAAATCGGCAGAGTTTCGACGGCGAGCCGCGCCGTAATGGACGAGGTAATCGCGGCAGCCGAAACGGCTTCGATTGAAATGCGGAAAGCGCCGCGCTACGCGATCGCCGAAGGTTTAAGACGAATTGCCGCCGGAATCGAAAAACGCAAAGAAGAATTCGCGCGAACGATCGCCGAAGAAGCGGCGAAACCGTTAAAGCTTGCCCGCGGCGAAGTCGAGCGGGGAATTGCCGTTTTCGCGTGGGCAGCGGGCGAAGCCGAGCGTTTCAGCGGCGAAGTCGTTCCCGTCGATACGATCGCGCTGGGAAAAGGAAAAAACGCTTACACCAAACATATTCCGCGCGGCGTAATTTACGGCATTACTCCGTTTAATTTTCCGCTCAATCTCGTCGGGCACAAAGTCGCCCCGGCGCTCGCTTCCGGAAATTCTATTATCATCAAACCGAGCCAGCGAACGCCTTTAACCGCCCTTTTGCTGGGCGAAGTCTTTGCCGAAAGCGGTTTGCCGAAAGCCGCGCTGCAAGTCGTTCCGATGGACGTCGCGAATATGGATTTGATCTACGCAGACGAGCGCGTCAAAATGATTTCTTTTACGGGCAGCGCCGATGTCGGCTGGGATTTAAAGCAAAAAGCCGGAAAAAAGGTCGTTTCGCTGGAACTGGGCGGTAATGCGCCCGTAATAATCGATGAAACGGCTGACCTCGAACGCTCGCTTGAAAGAACGACGATGGGCGCGTTTTCTTATTCGGGACAAATCTGCATTTCCGTTCAGAGAGTTTATGTTCACGAAAAAATTTACGATGAATGGACGGAAAATTTCGTCCGCCGCGCAGCGAATTTAAAGACCGGCGATCCGCTCGAAGAAGCGACGGAACTATCGGTTATGATTGACGAAGCGGCGGCGGCAAAAGCCGGAAAATGGATCGAGGAAGCCGTGCAAAACGATGCCGAATTGCTTTGCGGCGGAAAGCCTTCGGGCGCGATGCTGCCCGCAACGGTTTTGACCGGTACAAACGCGGAAATGCGCGTCGTGTCGGAAGAGATTTTCGCGCCCGTAGCCGTCGTCGAAAAATTCAGGGATTTTGAAGAAGCGGTCGATCGATCGAATCATTCGAAATACGGGCTTCAAGCCGGAGTTTTCACAAACGATTTCAAAAACGCAAATTTCGCACAGGAAAACCTGGAATACGGCGGCGTCATTATTAACGACGTTCCGGCTTTTCGCGTGGACAATATGCCTTACGGCGGCGTTAAAAATTCCGGCTTCGGTCGCGAAGGCGTGCGTTACGCGATGGAAGAAATGAGCGAAATCCGCCTGATTGTGATAAATTTCTGACACCGTTTTTTTTATAAAAAGACATCCCGAATTTCAGCTCAAGTAAAATATGCAAAAATATGCAAATGAATAATACCTGCGCGATTGTTTTAATCGTTTTGATATTGACGATCTCAAACGTTTTCTCTCAGACGGAAAGTAAAAACCTGAGCGTCGCAGGTTTAAACGAACAGGTAACGATTCGACGCGACGAACGCGGCATTCCTCACATCGAAGCCGGAAATGAAGCGGATTTATATTTCGCGCAAGGCTACGCGACGGCTCAGGATCGTCTCTGGCAGATGGATTTATACCGCCGGGTAACGCGCGGCGAAACGGCGGAGATTTTCGGCAGAATGATTCTGGAAGAAGACAAGCGCTGGCGCAGATTCGGATTTGCCCGCATCGCCGAAGAAACCGTGGCGAATATGTCGGCTGAAAGCCGCGCCATTCTGGAAAATTACGCGAGCGGCGTTAATGCTTATATCGCGACTCTCGATAAAAAAACGCTGCCGGTTGAATTTCAGATGCTCGGCTACAGCCCGCGCCAATGGACGCCCGCCGATTCTATCGTCATTCTCAAGCTTTTTGATGACGCGCTCAGCAACACCTGGCGAATGGATTTAATGAAAGCGAGCCTGATGAATCTGCCGAAGGGTAAACGCGACCTGATTTTCGACCCGAGCTCTCCGCTCGATGTTTTATT
>JAOAPX010000106.1 GCA_025463125.1 Acidobacteriota bacterium
GGAAGAACGTGGGCTGCGGGCGGAGGCTGGAAAGACGCGACGGCGAACAGTTTTCCCGATTGGCTGCAAATTGATTTTAACGGAGCTAAAACGATCACGGAAATCGATGTCTACGCCGTCACGGATGATTTCGCGGCAACGTCGGATCCGACCGAAAGCGCGACGTTAAGCTTGTACGGCATCACCGATTTCGAAGTGCAGTACTGGAACGGAGCGAACTGGACGACCGTGCAGAACGGAAGCGTCGCGAACAACAACAAGGTGCTGACGAAGATAGTTTTCCCGGCTGTGACGACAAACAGAATCAGGGTCGTCATCAGCAACGGACAAGCCGGTTACAGCCGCCTCGTCGAAGTCGAAGCCTGGACAACCGGCACAAGCAATTACATAACGCCGTCTGATTCAAAGGAAAAAGGCGGCAAGGAAAACAGCGGGATTTTACAGCAGGGCTTGGAATGGTTAGCCGAAACGCCGCTCTGGTAAAAAACCGTTTGATTACCTTCGGTTAGTGAGAAAAAAGCCCGCGCAACTTTGCAAAGTTGCGCGGGCTTTTTTTCAGTTTAAGTTTAAAGATTCAGTTTTTTTCAGTTTAAGCTTAAAAATCTTGGCAGTAAAAGTATAGAAAGTTCCGGTTGTAAAAACTATACGCCGAAACTTCTCTAATTTTACTTCAAAGCGCTTCGCAGTTTCTCAAGCGCGCCTTCAAGAACCGAATCTTCACGCGCGATACAGATTCGCATATACGCGTCCCAGTCGTCGGAATCGGCAAAAGCGCTGCCCGGAACGCCCGCGACGCCCGCTTTTTCCATCAGCATCTCGTTAAACTTCAGCGCGTCGCTGTACTCTTCGGGAATTCGCGTCCAGAGATAAAAAGCCGAACCCGAATTGTAGATATCAAACCCTAGCTCGCGCAGAGCGCCCGAAACAAGATGCCGTTTTCCGTCAAATTTCGCGCGAAGGTCTTCGTAATAATTGTCATACTTCATTAAAACTCTCGACAAAGCCGCTTGCAGGGGCGTCACGGGACAAACGTAAACGACATTTGCGGCGCTGTTTACCGGCGCTAAAAGCTCGCCTTTGCCGTAAGCGTAACCAAGACGCCACCCGGAAATATTCCATGATTTCGAGAAAGAATTAACCGTTATCGTGCGTTCCCACATTCCCGGCAAAGACGCGATCGGGATGTGCGGATTTTCGCCCGTCACGTAATGCTCGTAAACTTCGTCGGAAATGACGAGCAGATCGAGCGACTGCGCGACTTCGGCGATAACTTCAAGCTCCGCTTGCGTCATCACTTTGCCCGAAGGATTCGCGGGAGTGCAGACGATAATCGCCCGCAGAGGATATTCGCCGCGGTCTTTCAATTCTTTGCAGCGCGCGTGAAGCGCGTCTTTTTCAAAAGTTAAATTTTCGTCGAGCTCGAAAGTTTCGGTTTTTCCGCCGAATTCTTCGAGAATACGACGGTGATACGGGTAATAAGGCTCGAAAACCAAAGCGGATTTATCGCGCAGATAGCTTTGCGCGATGCCGATGAGCGCGCCGGTTCCGCCGTTCGTCACCATTATTTCAAGCGGTTTCGCATCAACGTCAACTTCAATGCCGTTATATTTTTTAATTTTTTCGGCAATGGCTTTTCGCAGATTCTGGTCGCCTTCGCTTCCGCCGTAATGATTCTGACTGGCGGCGATTATTTCAGCGGCTTCTTTAGCAAGCTGCGGGTCGATCGGAAGCTCGGATTGTCCCTGCACAAGATTGCCGCTCGGCGGAACAAGACGCGTAATCGCACGAATATCCGGTTTAATTTTCTTAGCTGTTTGTTCTCTCATAATAGGTCTAACATAGCAGTTTTCCGGGCAGATTTCTAAACGGCAGCGGGAAAAATTAACGGCGAATGATTGCGGTCATTTTAACGAACGGCTAAAAACGGGAAATTATTTACAAAGCATTTCCATTATCAATTTTTCGCTGTTTTTATTGTTTTTATTTATCTGTGGTTAATTTTCTTAATTTGTTAAGATGTTTTCAATGAAAACTCACATGAAAAATACGCCGCCGTCCGTAAAACCCGGCTGGATCGGCGGGCACTTCGGGCAGTTCCGGCGCGATCCGACAGGCTTTCTCGCAGAGTTGGCGAAGCTCGGCGACGTCACGTTTTTCAGAATGGGCGGTCAGCCCGCGTTTTTCGTCAATCATCCGGATTTAATTCGTGATTTGCTCGTTACAAACCACAGCAAATTTATCAAAGGTCGCGCATTGCAGCGCGCCAAAAGTCTTTTGGGCGAAGGGCTTTTGACCAGCGAAGGCGCGTCGCACCTAAGTCAGAGGCGAATGATTCAGCCTGCTTTTCACCGCGCGCGAATTGCCGGATACGCCAAATCGATGATCGAATTCGGCGAAAAATTGTCCGGCGAATGGCGCGACGGCGAACAGCGCGATATCGACAAGGAAATGATGCGTCTAACGCTGCGGATCGTCGGTAAAACCCTGTTCAGCGCAAATGTCGAAGACGAAGCCGACGAGATCGGCGCGGCGATGACGACGATTGTTTCGATGTTTAATTTGCTGCTGCTTCCCTTTGCCGAAATTCTCGAAAAGCTTCCGCTGCCGCATTCCGTAAAATTCAAAAACGCGAAGAAAACGCTTGACGAAGTAATTTATAGAATTATTGACGAGCGGCGAAAATCAGGCGAAGACAAAGGCGATTTGCTTTCGATGCTGCTTTTCGCGCAGGACGAAGAAACGGGCGGCGCGATGACCGATTTGCAAATCCGCGACGAATGCTTAACGCTTTTTCTCGCCGGTCACGAAACGACCGCCAACGCTTTAACTTGGACGTTTTACCTGCTTTCGCAAAATCCCGAAATCGAAAAAAAATTTCACGCCGAGCTCGATGCGGTTTTCGCAGACGAACACGCGCCGACATTTGAAGATTACGCGCGTCTCGCTTACACGGAAAAAATTTTAGCCGAATCGATGCGGCTTTTCCCGCCCGCGTGGGCTGTCGGAAGAATCGCCGTCGAAGACCACGAATTCGGC
>JAOAPX010000154.1 GCA_025463125.1 Acidobacteriota bacterium
CAGCCGACGAGCAAAACTCTCGAAGATAAAAGCTTTTCCTGTCCTTGTTTGCCGATGCCGCCGAATAAAATTTGCCGGCTGTAACGCTCGTTCATAAAACTCCAAACGCTGACTTAAAGCGAGATACAGACGCCGGGAAATTAATAAATTCCTCGGCGCTCGTCGATATTCTTGATTAATAAAGCCTTTCCGAAACCGCGGCGCTCATTTCTTTCATAGGCGCTTTTCTTCCCGTCCAAATCTCGAACTGTTTCATTCCCTGCGAAATAAGCATCGCCATTCCGCCGATTTTCGGAACGCTCGCTTTATCGGCTTCCGTCATTAAACTCGTCTGAAACGGGTTGTAAACCAGATCGTAAACGAGCTTGACCGATTCGATCTGTTCGGCTTTGACGGGCGTTTTATTTTGCAGCTCGCCTTTTGTGCCGAGCGGCGTCGTGTTTACCAAAATATCGAAATCGTTGAAAACAACAGCCGCCGAATCTTCAATGTTAAATTCTTTTAATTCGACTTGGAATTCATCGGCTAAAGCTTCCGCTTTTTGCAGATCGCGGGCGAAAATCGTGACATCGGCTTTTTCCTGTTTCAGCGCGTAAACGCAGGCTCTCGCCGCGCCGCCCGCGCCTAAAACGGCAACTTTCGCCGCTTCCGGATTGCCGTAGGCATTTCGCAGCGGTTCGATAAATCCGTGCGCGTCCGTGTTGTAGCCGAAAAGTTTCCCGTTTTCGATTTTTACGGTGTTGACCGCGCCGATCTTTTCGGCGGTTTCGTCCAGTTCGTCTAAATATTTGATAATCGCTTCTTTATGCGGAATCGTAACGGAGAGCCCCATGACGTTTAAGCCGGATTCTTTGAGGAAAACGTTGACGAAATTGTCTAAATTCTTTACCTGAAACGGCACGTAGACGGCGTTTAAATTATGAAATTTAAACGCCGCGTTGTGCATATACGGCGAAGTCGAATAGCTCGTGTTTCCGCCGACAATCCCGTAAACTTCCGCGTTCCGGTCGAGTTCTTTTACGCGGTAGACTCCGGTTAAATCCCCGGCGGAAATCTGCCCGGGCGCGGTCGCGCTGCCTGCGTCGAGCGACGCGTAAGTAATCGGCGCGCCGTGCGCCAAGCCTAAAATCCGCGTCCATTTTCCGGCTTCGCCCATCGCGATCGGAATAACTTGTTTGTTTTCCTTTTTTGCGCGTTCGAGAAGCTTCCAGACGGCTAAAGAATCCGTGATGTCACCGGTTTGAACGGCGATTTTGGCAACCGCGCCGCCGGCGGAAAGGTTTTCGTAAATCTCATCCAGATTTCCCGGTACAGCCGAAAAATCGTGGAACGATTTGATAACTTTTTCAAAGGCTTTTCCCCAAAGCGAATTTATTTTGTCTTCCGAAAAATCCCATTCCAAATCAGCCCAATCGACGAATTCGAAAACGTGTGAATGAAGCCAGAAATTTTCACGTTCGGCAAACGATAAGTTACGTTTTCCGCCTTGCTCGGACGGGCGAAAAGTCGCCAGTAATTTTCCCTTAAAGTTTTGGCTCGCCGTTCCAATAATTCGCCATAAGTTCGCTTCTTCAATATCTTTAAGACAATCGAAACGAATTTCGATCACGTCAGCCAGTTTTTCGGCGCGTTTTATTTGTTCTATTAATTCGTCGGCACTTGCGGCGCAGACCGAAACGCAGATTTTTCCGTTGTTCATTTTAAGTCAGAAGTAAAATTCGAAGATTTCATATGCATCACAAACGAAATTGCGGCGATTAAACACGCGATCACGCCGACGGCAGCCGCTGCGACGATCAAAGTTTGACCGCTCTGTTTGACGGCGATGGCGGTTAAAGCCCATGCGATGGCGAGCGGGTAAAAATAATTTCGGAGCTGTACGCGAATCAAAACTCCCAGAAACGCGGCGATTAAAATCAAAGCCGCGCCCGATAAATTCGCCGTCGAATCCGAGACGCGAACGTTCAGGTAAACGAGCGCGACCGCGGCATTCAAAATCGTCGCGACCGTCACCCAGCCGAAATAAAGTCCGAACGGCGCGCTTGCCAGCCAGTATTCGCCGTATGTTTCAGCCGTTTTCAATTTAATATTAATAAAAGCGAGCGACGCGAGCAAAACGAAAATCACCGCCAGAGAAAACAAAATCATCTCGTGATGCCAGAAATAAAGCCATGCGCAATTGGCGGCGCAGCTTAAAATATAAACGGTTCTGATGCTGCGAAAACGTTCGCGGTTTTTCGGCAAAAACTGGTAAATGCTGAAAATTAATAATCCGAAATAAATCAGGCTCCAAATGGCGAAAGCGTAACCGGCAGGCGTTATGCGGGTCGGGTATTTGGCGGAAATCGCGCCCGGATCGATGCCGCCCAGATAACCGGTCGCCGCGAGCCAGTTAAAAACTATGACGCCGACGGTGGCGATGACTGCAAGAACCGGTTTTAACTTGTCATTCATAAATTGTTTGGTTTCAGATTATTTTCTTATATACTGTCATAAATTTTCGCTCGAAAGAAATTCGTTTATGAAAGATTGGGCGGAAAAGTTTATGATTACTGGCGTATGTCCGGTCGGACAGGCGGCGGCAAAGGCGTTTAACGGCAGCGAAATCGTCTTCGATCAGGGCGATGCCGGTTTCGATCCGGCAAACGAAAAATCGCGAAATACGTTTTGCCGCTACTCTTCAAAAAAGAGAAAAAGCCGAGGGCAAAATATTCCTTATAAAGCTTTTAAATCGCAGCGTGAATAGTTTCAGACAATTTTGGAGATTCAGATTTCTGATTTTTTTTTTGAAAAAACAGTTTATTTCACTATTTCGTATAAAAATTACGGAAAACGTAAAGTATAGTTGTCGAATCATACGTTTGCGAGCTGCTTTTAGCCTATATATCAATAAATATCGAGTAAATAATTTATGGCATTCGGATTGCTTAAATTAAAGCGGCGCACCTCCTTATCTTTCCCCTGTGCGTAAGATTTAGAGGAAAGAGGAAATTAAATAAAATGAGAATTTTGAAACAATTATTTTTAATAGTAGCCATTGTCGTCGGAGTTTCCATATCGGCTTCGGCGCAGGATAAAAATAGAGATAAAAGACCGCCGAAAAATGATCCGCCCGTAATTGTTCCCGGAAAAGTAAAATCTGAAGAAAAATCGAAAGAAAAACCGAATGAAGGCGATCGTAATCGAGGTAAAAAGCCGCAGATAGTCTTGAGCAAAGAAAACGACACAACCGAACTCGTATTTGTTTAAGCAAAAACAGCCATAATTTTTGCTTCCTATAAAAAGAAAGGACAACTCGATAAAAAAGAGTTGTCCTTTCTTTTTGCCGCGAAAACGACAAATTAAGGATTTGCGGAAAATTTAAGGAAACGATCAGCCCATTCTCTTCAAAAAACCGACCGCTTCCTTTTTATTCCGTGCCGAAACAGCGCGGAATCCATTTAACATTTCGTTTAACTTTTATTAAAAAAGAAATCTTCAATGACAACGAAATTCCGCAATTTTCGGCGAAAATCTGCCGGATTTTAATAAAGAAACTTCAAATTAAATGAAAAAAACAAATGAGAAAAGAAACAGGGAAGCGATAAGCCTTTAATTCTTAGAGATTATTTTTTTTCTTAAAGATTGCTTTTTATCTGTTGGCGGACGAACTTTAAAACGATCACGCGCCGGAAAAAAGCGCCTGCGAAAGCCTCTTTTACCGGAATCGTTAAATCTCTAACGATTCCGGCTGTAAACAATAAGTTCTGGGTGCGGATCGTTTAATACATATGCATTCTTTGCAGTTTCGAATGCGGGAAAAAAGCCTTTGTCTCTAGTCTTTCTTTTCGTCGGAAGTGCACGGGCATTTGCATCTCTGGCAAACAGGTTGACCGCAGCGGCGACAATCTCCGACTTTTTCCAAACCTTCGTTTTGACCGAAATCGCGTTTCTGACAAACTGCGCATCGTTTTTCTTTCATAAATTCTCCTACTGGAAATTCTGCACTAAAACCACTGTTGTGTTCAAGAATCTCAAACCGTTTTAAAAGAAGCGCCATTTAGCCGCGCGGGAAAGCTTATCGAATGAGTATTTTAATTGTTTTGAACTTTTGTCACAAAATCGCCGAATGCGCTGTTTTAATAAAAAGCGTTAAGTTGAAAAAAATATTCAAATACTTGAGGAGCGAAATTATGAAGAAAAACAAAAAAAGTTTTACACGCCGGCAACTTGGGGCGTCGATTATATGCACCTGGCAAAATACGAAGGAAACTGGAGAAAATGCTTTTAATTTACCGGCTGTTTGAGCGCTAAATTAAAAGCATTTTCTTAAAATGGTGCGTATAAGATTTGAATAATAACCTAATGAATATTTTGAAGCGTCGAAAAGCATTCGCAAGCTGAAAGTTCGAGTTCGAGCCGGTTGATGATTTTTAATCTGCCGCGACTGTAATCGATCAGACTTTTGTCGCGCAGAGCTTTGGCAGCCTGCGTAACAGTCGGGCGATTAACGCCGAGAATCAGAGATATCTGCTCGTGCGTTATTTCCCATTGATTTTTTTTCACGCGATTTTGAATCATTAAAAGCCAGCTCGCCAAGCGTTCTTCAATAACATGAAATGATTCACAAACCACTCGCTGAGAAATCTGTATGAGATACGCGTTGACATATTCGAGCATATGCGTTTGAAAACTGCCGGAAGAGGCAAATTCCTGCTTAAAGGTTTCCGTTCTCATTCGCACAAGATTTCCGCTGATCGTAACCTGAGCATAATGAGCCGGACGATTCGAGCCGAACGTTTCGCAGATGCCGCTCGCGCCTTCTCTGCCGATCATCGCGACTTCAACGGTTTTACCGTCGGTCAATGTTTGCAGGTGAGAAATGACGGCGGTTTCGGGAAAATAAACATAGCCGTCAAATTCACCGTTTTGATGCAGATATTCGCCGCTCGACAGATAAATGTTCTCAAGTTGGGGGATTAAGCGCTCTGAATCTTCTGCTGACTGAGATCTGAGCAATTGGTTCGTCAGGATCGTTTGTGCGGGAAATGCGATGGGCGGGAGATTTTTGAAATTTCGTATTTTTTTCCTGCCGATTGTCGAAAGCCCGTTTATGTTGTTTCCGGCGTTTGTGAGAGCGGAGGCGGCAACTTTTCTGTCCGTATTTTTTTCGTGTTTTATTTTATTTAACATAATTTCCTATATATTAACCGGGCGTTAAGTTTCCTTCAGAAAGGTTAAAGGCTTCTGATGTCAACAATTATAGATTGAGCGCGTTCAGCGTTTGATCGCTCTATAACGCGCATCAGCATTACTCTCGTCTGTATTAAATGATTTCTGAGTTTTAAGGTGAAATTAAAGTTTTCTACCGTATCGCGACCTTTGAGAAAATGATTGAAACGCCGCCAGAATTCCTGCACATCCTCAAAAAAATCCATTTCAAAAAAATTGCGACCGACCGGATTTAAATCTTTAAAGAAAGCGTTTAACGAATTTCTGAAATAAAGAATCGTTCCGTCAGCGCTCAGTTCAAAAATGACAAATACTTTCCGTTCTATATTTTCCGAGACATTTATCATAAAACTCTCTGTCCCCGTCCGCGTGTTTTCTTTTTACGGTAATTTTTGCGGAATCTTTTTAAGCCGTAACTTTTTTTTATGTAAGGAATATGACATATGAAAGACTAAACAAATATTAGGAAACCGGCACACGGCTATTAGGGATTTCCCCTATTTTTACAACTGGTCTCATTTCTAAGGATTATAATCTTAAGTTGTTAGATATATTTGCCGAGAGTATATTGCAGTTCCTGAAAATTGATTGGTTTTACGAGATACTCGTTTCCTCCGGCGTCGTTTGCGGCATTGCGGGAGCTGGCTTCAGCGCAGCCGGATAAAAAGATAACCGGCACGCTTTGAATCTTTTCAGATTTGCGGATTTGTCGCGTCGCGTCGAATCCGTCAAGACCCGGAAGCCTGACGTCCATCAAAATTAAATCCGGGCGTTCCTGTTCGGCAATTATTAATGCTTCAATGCCGTCATCGGCTTCGAGAACGCGATACTTCCACATCTCCAGTAAAAACTTGAGCATTGTTCGATTATCTTCATCGTTTTCGACAATCAAGATTGCCGGCGTATGAAAATCGCTCTGCCGGTATACGTTCGAGGCGTCTATTGTTGGTGTGCGGGTTTCGGTCTGTAAAACAACCATAAAGCTTTAGAGGTAATTAATATAGAATAAATTTATTGTTGTAGGTGAAATTTCTGAAGATACGTAGAGGTGAGCTTTCGGTTAAAGCTCACCTCTTACCTGATTGTTTGCCTGTATAAAAGAAGAGATTTTTTTATTTGAATAATCTCACTTCAGAAAGATCCTTAGCTATATAAAACGATTATCGAATAAAAAAGTTTTTACGCCTATTAGGAAGATTTGCGAAAGTTATAGGGAAAATCCCTCTTTAATACGGGTAAATTCGCTTATGAAACAAATATAAAACGAATCTTGAGAATTGCGTTTATTTAAGCTTTACGCTTATTAAATTGCGCCGAACAAATAATTTTCCATTATGTTATCAAGCCTTTCGAGATCGAGCGGCGCTATGTGAAAGCAATTGCCGCCCGCGGCAAACGCTTTTTTCCGGTAAATCCGGTCGGTCTGCCGCGAAAGCAGAATAATCGGCATTTTGTCGAGAGATTTTATCGTCCGGATTAAACGCGTCGCTTCGTAACCGTCGAGACGGGGCAGTTCGGCATTGATCAAAACCAGATCGGGACGTTCGCTTACCGTCAAATCAATCGCGTCTTCGCCGCTTTTGGCTTCGAGAATGCAGACATTATATAAATCCAAAAGTTCTTTCAAACGATATTGGTTTTCCTCTTCGTTCTCAGCGATCAAAATCAGCGGACGTTGTTTCTTCGAGTATGAATTTATAGTGGTTCGGTGCGGTTTAATCGGATTATGAATTTGTAAAACAGCTTTCATGAAAAATCGGTAAAAATAAAAAATCGGTAAAAATAAAAAAACAAGCAAACGGGTTTTCAATTATTAAGGAGGAATTTTTGAGAAATAGAATCGAGATCTGCGCCGAATCTGATTTCTCAAATTGCAAAACCGTTTGCCTGTTCAGCCCCACTAAAGCGAATTTCGGAAAAATCGCTTCTCGTAGCTTTTCAAGTAAATATTCAAAAGGAATAACAACTGCAAAAAAGCATGCTTAATGATTGCAAACACGAGAGGGGAAAAATACTGGAAAAAAGGCAAACGGTAATAAGGAATTTCCCTTATAAACTAAGGAACATTATTACGCCGCGCGGAGCGCTGACGGTCTCGGTATTAAAACGAAGCTGCGCTTTAATACTGAATTTTACTGTATGATTTATTGTGGTTTATAAGGAAATTAAATTTGTGAGGGTGCAGCAAACCGTTCCGACATCACGGTTTGCTGCATGAGGATTTTCGGACGAATGGAGGATTCGCAACCGAAGCAAACTTAAAAAGTTTGACTTTTTGTTTATCTGCTATCTGACGAATTAGCTTTGACGTTTTTGCGTTTTTTGCTGATTAAATTTTACAAATATCGCTAAAACTACCTTTTTATTTCGATTTCTAAAAATTAAGGCAAAAAAGAGATAGTTAAGCGCCATTAATGCCGCAATTTGACGGCATTTTTTTACATTGAACACGAGCCGATTCTGCAATCCGCCTGCTATCAAGGCAACAATGTCACTTAACTATCTCACTTAGTCAAACACACATTTTTGGACATCAAAATGGAATGACATCTCAAATTAAAATAATTATGGCATAAAGAAAATGATGTAAACATTGGGAAATTCGGAAAAAAGATACAGGATTTTCCCTTAGTGCTAGTAAGAAGAAAGGAAGATTTTTAGTTTGGGTCGTAAATCAAAAAAGATGAAAAGCTTTAATTGTCCTGCATCCAGCCCTGCAAAATGGCGTAGCGAACGATGTCTATGCGGCTGTGTATATCAAGTTTTTTAAGACAATTTGCTTTATGCGCTTCGACGGTTTTGACGCTGATGTCCAGGCGCGCGGCGATTTCCTTGTTGCTGTATCCGAGCGCGATATAACGCAAAACTTCCGCTTCGCGCTCGGTCAGTTTTGTGCCGGTTATATCTCCGCGCCGTTTATTGGCTTTGCCGACGTAACTGCCTAAAATTTTTCCGGTTATCGCCGGGTCTAGAAAATTGTCGCCCGTCGATACCGAGCGAATACCTCGAAGCAGCTCCGAAGAAGCGCTTTGCTTTAAAACGTAACCGGAAACCCCTGCAAGCAGCAGTTCCTGTAAATATGCATCGTCAGTGTGACGCGTTAAAGTCAGTATTTTGATATCCGGCGCAATTCTTTTCAGTTTTGCAGCCGCTTTCAGCCCGTTTAATTCCGGCATTGAAATGTCCATTATCAAAACGTCCGGTTTTAGCTCCTGAGCGAGGCGTATAGCTTCCCGACCGTCTCCGGCTTCGCCGATCACTTCCATATCATCCTGCGAGTTGATGAGAAGTTTTATGCCCTCGCGAACTGTTTCGTGATCTTCGGCTAGAAAAACGGTTATTTTACTCATAATCTGGAAATGCTTACAAAAAAAATAAGAGGTAAAAGGAAATTTGTTGAGGATTCGCCTTTACGGTTAAATAACTATTATAGATTCACTATATCAATCGTTCGCTTTTCTGGCTACAAAAGGAACGACGGCAAACACGGCTTGCTTCCTTAAATTCGGGCGGCGTCAGCGCTTCCCCGGCTGAATGTGCTCAGCAATTCTTCGCGCGTGCAGCCGGTCATTGCGTGCAAAAGCTTCGTTTGTATTAGTTATGCGCCCGTCCGGTCTGAAAAACGGAACACCGGCGGTTTCGCGTGGCGAATAATTTTCTTTGGATCCTCTTTATTTATTTTCAACCTTTACTCCTGAGAGTTTCCGTTCTTTAAGTCCTGGAGCGTGTCTTTAAATTTGTTTCCATGTATTTCTGAATTGTCTTCAAGTGAAATCTGGTCCGGCAGCTCTCTGGCGGTTATTTCGGATAACGCATTGTCTACGGCTCTCTGCATATCTTCAGCGGTTCTTCGGGCTTCTTCTTTTGTATCGAAATCCTTTACTCCGAAACGCTCTTTTGTTTCTGAATCTTCTTGTAAAACTCTGTATCTGCCATCACCGGTTACCACGTCATCTACAAAAAATCTTTTGCTCATAATTCCTCCATTCACAATAATTACTATATTGGAGTCGTGCTTTTTTGGTCTGAAAGCGCGTCCTCGGTTTTTTCATTATCTCTTTCTTTTCGGTTCTGCCCGGCAATCCTTTCCGGCGCGTCAATTTTATAAATCGGATCGCCGTTTTTATCAACGTCCGGAATTTTTTCAAGTTTTTTCTTTACTTTTTCGTCTTCCATAATTTCTCCTGTTTAGACTTTCAAACTTTGTAAATTTTGCCGTTTCATTTTAAATCCAAGCCTTTTTTACATAATGATTCAAAATCCCGCTGCTTCATTTTGATAATAAAATTTGAAAATAAAATCGTGAGTAAGCTTCTTTTTAGTTTAATCTAAACTGTTGTATTCTTCCGAGACAATTCTATTACGGATTTATCGCGGCTGATTTTTTTAACGTGATTCTCCCGCGTACAGCTCAAATTTTATACGCCAAAGCCTTTGTAAATTAATATGCCTGCCGCTGACACCGGCGTTGATCTTTACCCGAAATAAAGCTCGCGCCGGACCGAAATCAGGATATAAAGCGTTTAAGTCCGGTGCGGGAGTCAGAAGTTTTATCGCTCAAATATATTTCAAACAAAATAAAAAAGGATTAGATACAAAATCTAATCCTTTCTACGTTTCAGCCTGTTTATAATTGCTAGGTTTTTCTTAATTCGGTCAGCACTTGCTTGGCTACTGCCTTAAGCGTGTCAAAAACGCCGGTTCCGTCTGTGGCGACGGCTTCAAAAACGGGTTCGTTCTTTCGCTGAAGCTCGCTGACAAGCTCCTCGGCAGGCATAACGCCCGGCAGATCGCGCTTGTTCAGCTGGAGAACATAGGGCAAATCCAACAGGTTGTAGCCCTGCGTCTGCAAATTTTCTTCGAGGTTATAAAGCGATTCGAGGTTGGCGTCCATTCTTTCTTCCTGGCTGTCGGCGACGAAAACTATTCCGTCAACGCCTTTGAGAATCAATTTGCGCGAAGCGTCGTAATAAACCTGTCCGGGAACTGTATAAAGATGAAAACGCGTTTTGAATCCGCGCACCGTGCCGAGCTCGAGCGGCATAAAATCGAAAAAAAGCGTGCGGTCGGTTTCCGTTGCCAGAGAAATCAGTTTTCCTTTCGCTGCGGGCGCTGTCGAATCGTAAATATACTGCAGATTCGTGGTTTTTCCGCACAATCCGGGTCCGTAATATACAATTTTACAATTAATTTCGCGTGATGCGTAATTGATAAAAGTCATAATTTATAGTGTTGAATGATGAACGTTTAACGGTAAATTGAAAAACAAAATTTCTTTCGTTAATCAATCACCGTTTGCTATTCACCGTTAACTAAAAAGGCTGTCTATGTCTTCGTCGGTAATATCGGCAAAAAATGAATTTTGATTCAGTTGATGATTTATCGAATCGCGGGCGATGTCTTCGAGTATTTTGGCGACTTCGTGGCTCGCTCGCTTGGTTCGAAGCTTGACGAGCCCGAGCGTCGAGCGTTCATCGAAAACCACGACCAAAAGGCTTCTGCCGATCACGCTGATATAAATGCTTTCGCGTTCGCCTTCGTGGACGACCGCCGGGAAGACGTCTTCGCCGATCAGGCGCGCCATACTCGTCGTGGCTGCGACATTGCCGGCGGCAAGCGAAGAAAAACTTGTCGTGTCCATGTCGCCGATATTGCCGTGGAATGCGATCGGCTGACCGTCGCGGTCAACTAAAAACACGGCGCGGGCTGCACATTCGACGCACAAACGCGCCAGGACGCTTTTAATCCTATGAAACTGTTGTTCTTGTATGATAAAGGGCGTTTCTGCCATTGAATTTGTACTCTTTCGGTTAAAAACTGCGGTAAGTTTATCGTTTGTGAATTGCTTTGACAATTTGTCCGGCGGGTTTTAGGCGACAAACCGCACCTTGTAATCTAGCACATTGAAGCCGGCGGCTCAAGTGTTTTTATAAGTTATCTAAAAGCTTAGCATAAATGAGATTCTTTATATAAGCCATAAATTATTTTGTTGCCGTGCAAATTTTCAGGTGGTAAACTTTAATCGAAAAAGGCTTTAATTAAATTAATCAAAAGCATCAGCGTATTTCAAAATATTTTCAAAAAACCACGAATTACCGTTAAACACCGGCTTTGCAGAAATACCGGGCGTCAGTATAAAAAATCCGCACAAAAATGAAAAACCACCTGTTTTCATCAAAACCTCAAGGAATAAATTTCGTCGCGATCGGAGGCGGAAACGGGCTTTCGACGCTTCTTTCCGGTTTGAAAAGATTTGTCAAAGCTTTTGAATCCGAGCCCGTCTGGATTGAAAAACTTTCAGCGATAGTCGCCGTTTCCGATGACGGCGGCAGCTCGGGTCGGCTGCGCGAAGAACTGCAGATGCTTCCGCCGGGCGACGTGCGCAACTGCATGGTCGCGCTTTCGGAAGATTCGCTGCTGCTTTCGAAGCTTTTTCGCCATCGTTTTCGCGGCGACGGGGAACTCGGCGGGCACAGCTTCGGCAATCTTTTTCTCGCAGCGCTTTCGGAAATCACCGGCGATTTTGCCGAGGCGATCAAGCTTTCTTCCGAGATTCTGGCGAGCAAAGGGCATATCTACCCGGCAACTATGACGGACGTGAGGCTTGCCGCCGAACTAGTAGACGGAAGCGTCGTGCGCGGCGAAACGAACGTTTCAAAAGTCGGAAGCTCGATAAAGCGCCTGTACCTCGAACCGGAAAATTGCCAGCCTCTGCCCGAGACTCTGGCGGCGATTTACGAAGCCGACATTGTCACGATCGGTCCCGGCTCGCTTTTTACGAGCCTGCTGCCGCCGATCCTTGTCGAAGGCGTCGCGCAGGCGATTGCCGAATCCGACGCGGTAAAGATTTTTATCTGCAATTTGATGACGCAGCCCGGCGAAACCGACGGCTACACGGCGCACAAACATCTAAAGATCGTCCGGGAATACGCGCCCGGGATCAATTTCGATTACGTGCTGGTCAATAATCGACCGATTTCTAAAGTCCAAGCCGAGCGTTACGCGCTTGAAGGCGCCGAACAAATCGGCGTTCACGGCTCGGTTTCACCGGAAAGCGTTGAAGGAGCAAAGATTATTTATGATAATCTGTTGGATGACGGAGAAAAAGTAAGGCATCACTCTGAAAAACTTGCGCAAGTCGCATTGCTTTGCTTTTTGCAGGCAGAAAAAAAAGTTTTAGTTTAATGTTTAAAGAAAAGAAATAGAACACTGAAACGCCTTGAATTCCGGCAAATTTTTGCAGGCTTTTACAACTTTTTTAATTTGTTTTAATTAAGGTTCGCCGTTTGTTTTATTTCTTTTATAAAGTAAGAATTTTCTGATTTATGGATAACCCTTCCAACGAACAACCTAAACTCGATGTATTGATTTTAGCGGCAGGTTTGGGAACGCGGATGCGTTCGAATTTAGCAAAAGTTCTGCACCGGCTCGACGGTCGCCCGCTGATTAATCACGTTTGCCGGACGGCGCAGGCGCTTGCTCCGGGCAAAATCTATATCGTCATCGGGCATCAGGGCGAAGACGTGAAAGCGGCGGTTTTAGAAGAATTGGACGAGCGGCAATCGGAATTCGTCTGGCAGAAAGAACAGCTCGGAACCGGACACGCCGTTAACGCCGCGAGCCATTTTCTTGAAAACGAAGATTCTACTTTGCTTGTTTTATCGGGCGACGTACCGATGATTCGCGCCGAAACTCTCGCCGCGCTCGTGCAGCAGCATCGAACGCATCGCGGAAAGGGCGCAGCCTGTACGATTTTAAGCGTAAAACTCGAGGATCCGACCGGTTACGGGCGAATAATCCGCGACGAAGCAGGTTTATTCGATCGCATCGTCGAACAAAAAGACGCGTCCGATGAAGAGAAATTAACAAAGGAAATAAATTCCGGCATTTATTGTTTCGATACGCGCAAGCTTTTTTCCGCGCTTTCGCGCGTAAAAAACAACAACGCGCAGAATGAATATTATTTAACCGACGTTCCGTCGCTTCTGCGTCACGAGGGCGAAACCATCGCCATTTATCATCACAACGATTCGCACGAAATCGAAGGAATCAACAACCGCGTTCAGCTCGCCGAAATGGAAAGAACGATGCGCTACCGGGTGATAAAGAAAATGATGGTCGATTACGGCGTCACGTTTATCGACCCGAAAAACACGTACATCAGCGAGCAGGCTTCGATCGGGCGCGATACGGTTATTTACCCGAACGTCTCAATTGAAGGCGAAAGCGAAATCGGCGACGGCTGCACGATTCGCGCCGGAACGCGCATTACAAATTCCAAGATCGGTCACAGCGTCGAAATTCTCGACAATTGCGTGATTACGGATTCCGAAGTTTCCAATCAATGCACAATCGGACCTTTCGCGCATCTTCGCGGCAAAGCGAAAATGGAAGAAAAATCAAAGGTCGGAAACTTCGTCGAGCTTAAAAAAACGATCTTGGGTCGCGGTTCGAAAGCGAATCACCTGGCGTATCTCGGCGACGCGACAATCGGCGAAAAAACCAATATCGGCGCCGGCACGATCACGTGTAATTACGACGGCGTCAATAAAAATCCGACGATTATCGGCAACAACGTGAAAATCAGCTCGAACACGATGCTCGTCGCTCCCATCAAAATAGGTGACGGCGCGGTGACGGGCGCGGGCGCGGTCGTCATTAACGATGTTCCGCCCGACACGCTCGTCGTCGGCGTTCCGGCGAAAATCAAGAAAAATCTAAACGCTGCCGACGCAGAAAAAACCGAAAGCGAAAAACCGGAAATTCAAACAAACGGTCGGCTTTCCTGAAAACGTTATGAAACGTACGAAAAGAAAAAACGAAAACGATTCGGCGGAAACCGGAACAATTACCGCCGCCGAATCGCTTGAGAAAATGAAAAATTTCGCCGAAAGAAAGGAGAAAATAATTGCCTCTATCAGCAAAAGCAAGAATTGAAATTTACCTGCCCGATAAACAGGAGCGAATTTTTGTAAAACTTCGCGAAGCTTTTGAAAAGGAATTTCTCGAAACGTTCGGCGGCTGCACCGTGATCAAAGATATAAAAGGGCTTTATCTGTCCGACGAAGGAAAGACGGACATTGATAAAATTCTTTTGCTTTACGCCGACACGCCGTTTTCTTTTCGCCGGAATCGCGCAGCGCTCGGAAAATACACAGACGAATTAAAAGACGTCGCATACAAAGTGACGAACGAAGAATCAATTTTGATCGTCGTTCACGAAATTTATCATTCAGTTTAAGACTAAAAATATGTGTGGAATAGTCGGATATGTTGGAAATAAGCAGGTTGTGCCGCTCATTATTGACGGTTTACGTAAACTCGAATATCGCGGTTACGATTCGGCGGGAATCGCCGTCGTTGATGAAAATCACCAGATGTCGATGCGCCGCGCCGAAGGCAAACTTCGCAATCTGGAAGAGTGCATTCGGCTGAATCCTCTTGACGGGAATTACGGAATCGGACATACGCGCTGGGCGACGCACGGGCGCCCCACGGAAGAAAACGCGCATCCGCACCGCGATTGCACGGGCAGGATCGTCGTCGTGCATAACGGCATTATCGAAAATTATTTGAAGCTCAAAGAAGATCTGCGCGCGAAAGGTCACGAGTTTAAAACGGAAACCGACACGGAAATCGTCGCGCATTTAGTCGAAGAAAACCTAAAGAACGGTTTTTCGTTTGAAGAAGCCGTACGCGAAACGGTGAAAAAACTGCACGGGATTTTCGCGCTTTCGATTATTTCGGCAGACGAACCGGACACGATTATCGCAGTTCGCGAAGGCGCGCCCGTCGTTATCGGTTTAGGCGACGGCGAGTTTTTTGTCGCGTCCGACATCCCGCCGATTTTGCAGCACACGCGCGACGTTTTTTATCTCGGCGAAAAGGAAATCGCCGTTTTAACGAAAGATTCCGTGCGCGTTACGGATTTTGACGGAAATGTGGTCGAGCCGAAACAGCAGCGCATCACATGGGATCCGATTATGGCGGAGAAAGGCGGTTTCAAGCATTTTATGCTGAAGGAAATTTACGAGCAGCCGCGCGCGGTTCGCGATACTGTTCGCGGGCGGATTTCGCTCGATACGGGCAAAGTTTATCTCGAACAGATGAACATTTCCGAAGACGAATTCAAGCAGATAAAATCCGTGACGGTCGTCGCCTGCGGAACGAGCTGGCACGCCGGAATCGCCGGAAAATATATGATCGAGCAATTAGCCCGCGTTCCGGTCGATGTCGATTACGCTTCGGAATTTCGTTACCGCAACCCGGTTTTAGACGAAAACACGCTTCTCATAGTCATTTCGCAGTCGGGCGAAACCGCCGACACGATTGCCGCGATGCGCGAAGCGAAAAAATACGGCTGCAAAACGCTCGCCGTCTGCAATGTTCAGGGCTCTATGATTCACCGCGAAGCCGACGGCACGATCTTAACGCACGCCGGACCGGAAATCGGCGTCGCTTCGACCAAGGCTTTTACTTCGCAGATGATCGCGCTTTATCTTTTCGCGTTGTATTTAGGGCAATTGCGCGGAAAACTAGACGAAACGCAAGCCCGGCAGCACGCGCAGCAGTTAGCCGAGCTGCCTTTGAAAATCGAGCATCTTTTGGGCGACGCCGATTCGATCGAAGAACTTTCGAGAGAATTTTTCCGCTCGCAGGATTTTCTGTATCTCGGTCGCGGGATAAATTTTCCGGTCGCGCTCGAAGGCGCTTTGAAGCTCAAAGAGATTTCCTATATTCACGCCGAAGGTTACCCGGCGGGCGAGATGAAACACGGACCGAACGCTTTGATCGACGAAAAACTGCCCGTTGTGGTTGTCAACACGCGCGAGGAAGGAAACGCGTCGTCGGAATTGCGGTATGAAAAAACGCATTCGAATATCGTCGAAGTAAAGGCGCGCGACGGAATCGTCGTTTCGGTTTTGACCGAAGGCGACGAAATGAGCTCGCGCGTTTCCGATCACGTGATCGAAATTCCCGAAAGCTCCGATCTGCTCGCGCCGATCCTTTCGGTCGTGCCTTTGCAGCTTCTCGCGTATCACATCGCCGTTCGCCGCGGCTGCGACGTCGATCAGCCGAGAAACCTTGCAAAATCGGTCACGGTTGAATAATAAAATAGTTAAAAACAAAAAGTCCGGTTAAAGATATTAGTTCGATTTTGAGATTGACAACAATATTTCGAGCCGGATTTTTTGTGTATCAAAACCGTTTGAAAAACAATTCGATAAATAAAAAGTTTATAAAACTCGCCTTTCCAAGCCGACTTTTCGCAAATGGCACGATGATTGCCCCTTAATCAAAGCACAGCGATCGAATGTATCAAATACATTCTTTGAATCAATACAGGGAAAAGGAGAAAATATGAACGCAATTGAATTACTAAAGTCAGATCACGATAAAGTTGAAAGGCTTTTTCAGAAAGTAAAAGCCGATACGGAAGGCGAGCATCACAAAGAACTTTTTCAACAAATCAAGCAGGAACTGGAAGTTCACACGCACATCGAGGAAAAGATTTTTTACCCGCGTTTAAAACAGGAATCCGAGCTTGAAGACATTGTTCTCGAAGGCATCGAAGAACATCATCAAGCGAAAATATTTCTGCGCGAGCTCGACGGTCTTTCCGATGACAGCGAAAAGTTCGAGCCGAAACTGAAAGTTCTGATGGAAGATATTACTCATCACGTTCAGGAAGAGGAAGGCGAAATGTTTCCGGATGTCGAAAAAATTCTCGGTTCCGCCGAACTCGAAAAACTCGGCGCCGAGATGGAAAAAGAAAAACAGAATTTTATGAAATCGCAAACCGCTTCCGCCGGTAAATAATTAAGGTCCTGCGGGTAGATAATTAAGGCGAAAAATAGTTAAAATATAAAAAGGAAATTGGAAACCGGCGATAAAACGCACGCATTTCCGGTTTCCTTTTTTTCTATTCTTTTTCTATTCTTTTCTATTCGAACAACTTCGAGCAACGTTGAAGACGTTCCTATTAAATAAATTTTTGAAAAATTCCGCCTGCTGAAAAAATGAAAAAAGAAGCGCAAACCGCCGAAGACTACGCGAATATCATCTTAAACGACGAGCGGGAAAAAATCGTAACCGAAACACCGACCGTTTATACGGACGATGTAATCGAAAGAATTTATACGTTTGCAGACGGCGCAGTCGTTAAATACGAATGGCAAAATTCGCCGTCCGGCAGAACTTCCGCGGCAGAACGCTATAATCACAGATTTTCGCTGATTGAAACGCCGCAACCGAATCCGCTCGACCTTAAAAAGGGAATCATCAAAGTGATAAATTATCCTGCTTGAAAATCGAAAACCTTTTTTGAAGATTTGCCGAATGCTTTTTAAAACATCATTTAGCTGCTTATTCCGGCGTCTTTCTTTTTGAATTCATCCAAAACATCGAAAACCTGAAGCGCGTATTTAACGTTGCCGAACGGCGCGGAAACCTGCACGCCCTGGATTAAATCGCTAACTTCGAGCAATGATTCGCGCGCGATCAGCAAGCCTTCGTCGCGGGCGGCTTCTTTGGAAATGTCGGAAGCTTTGCGCATTCTTTCCAGGATTTCCTGCGTAACGACGACGCCCGGAACTTCGTTGTGCATAAATTCAGCGTTTCGGCTCGAAACGAACGGGAAAATTCCGGCGACGATCGGAATGCGGACGTGCTCGATTCTTTTCAAGAAATCGCGCAGTTGTTTCGTGTCGTAAACCGGCTGCGTGATGGCGTATTCGGCTCCGGCTTCGACTTTCCATTCAAACCGGCGGATTTCTTCTTCCAGGTTTATCGCGCCCGGGTTGACGCCGACTCCGATTGAAAAAGCCGTCGGGCAGCCGATCGGATTGTTGCCGAGATCGAGCCCGTGATTGAGCTTGTTGACCATATTCGTCAAACCGATCGAATCGATATCGAAAACGGCGGTCGCGTCCGGGTACGGTCCCATTTTCGGCGGATCGCCCGTAATAATCAGCAAATTATGCAGCCCCAAAGCCGCTGCTCCGAGCAAATCCGACATCATTCCGAGCAAGTTGCGGTCGCGGCAGCAGTAATGCAAAACGGCTTCGATGCCGATTTCGCGCTCGACTAAAATGGCGGTCGCCTGCGCGCTCATACGAGTTTGCGCCCGCGGTCCGTCGGGAATATTGACGGCATCGACTCCGGCGGTCTTTAAAAGTTTGATAGATTCGAGCGTTTTCGAAGCGTCGCAGCCTTTCGGCGGCAAAACTTCGACCGATGTGACGAATTCGCCGCGAGCAATTTTTCGCGCCCAGTTCGAACGCTCCTCGGCGGGCACAACCTGCACATCCACGGGTTTTAATTCGATTACTTTTGCGGGAATTACCGCCGGCGTCTGAACCTTGGCTTGACGCGGGCTGATGGCGCGAACCGCGTCGGAAATTAACTTGATATGTTTCGGCGTCGTGCCGCAGCAGCCGCCGACGAATTTCGCGCCCGCTTTGATAAAGCGCTTGGCGAATTTCGACATATATTCCGGCGAACACATATAAAACTGTCGTCCCTGTACGTCGCGCGGAAGACCCGCGTTCGGCTGGGCTGAAAGCTTTCTCGTCGTAACCGCGCGCATTTTTTCGACCGCGCTCAAAATATGCGTCGGTCCGACCGCGCAATTTAAGCCGATAACGTCCGCGCCGTATTCATCGAGTCTTTGCGTCAGAACTTCCGGCGTCGCTCCGAAAATAGTTTTGCCGTCGGTCTGAATCGTCATTTGCGCGATGATCGGCAGATCGCACAGTTCTTTGACGGCTTTTATCGCCTGCTTGATTTCCGAGAGATCGGAAAAGGTTTCGAGAATAAACAAATCCACGCCGCCTTCCAAAAGCGCCGAAATCTGTTCGGCAAACATTGCCTTAGCTTCGTCGAAAGAAGTCGGACCGTACGGCTCGATGCGCAAATCGAGCGGACCGATCGCGCCCGCCACGAAAACGTCTTCGCCCGCCGCTTCGCGCGCAAGCCGAGCAGCCGCAACGTTTATTTCTTTTAATTTGCTTTCCAGACCGTATTGTTTAAGTTTATGCCGGGTCGCGCCGAAAGTATTCGTTTCGATAATATCCGCACCGGCTTTGACGTATTCTTTGTGAACTTCGCGCACGAGATCGGGCTGCGTGAGATTCAGCTCGTCGTAAGAGCGATTAATATAAACGCCTTTATCGTAAAAGCGTGTGCCGATCGCGCCGTCAAAAACGTAAACGCTGTCGTCTTCGATAATTTCTCGAAAGTTTCTCATAATTTCGGTAATCTTTGATTTTGCTCTCGGTCTTTGTTTTTGCAAAGATCAAAAACCTTTTCTATAAAATAAAAAGTCTCGCCAAACAGCGAGACTTTTTTTAAATATATTTGTCTGAATGGCTGTTTAGCAGTTTATTTAACGTGGTCGCAAGTCGCATTAACTCACCACAAAATTAAATTAGATTCTGCGATTTTATGCCGGAAGTGTCAAGCAGGAATCTAGTAAAGCATTAAGACTCCGTGAGTTTTATCGTTATTAAAATTTACGAGCGTTTCAAATTGTTTTCGGAGGATTAAGTCGATTTCTTCAACCGAACAATTACCGCGCCTGATCCAGATTATTTTAGGCGGAAACCCGCGAGACATACATAAATCATTAAAATCCGAATCTTTTGTAACGATTACGTATTCGTTGATTTTAGCAAAATCAAAAACCTTTATATCTTCGGCTTGATCGAGGCTCAATAAAAAAACGTGATTGGAATCAGGAAATAAATCGGCTAGACGGTCAACAAGTTTCGGGGATAAATTGTGGTCGAAAAGCAGCTTCATGCGGCAACCGGTAAAATGCTTTTTTCGCGGTCTGCGGCATATGCAAGGCAAGCGTAGATATCTTCTTCGGTTAAATACGGAAAATCAGCGAGAATTTCTTCTTTTGACATCCCGCTGGCGAGATATTCCAAAACGTCGTAAACGGTGATTCTCATACCCCGAATGCATGGCTGACCGCTTCGTTTGCCCGGTTCGATGGTGATGATTTTGCTGTAATCCATAGCACTGAAAAGATAGCACTTTTGATGTAAGGCTTCAAATTTTTTAATTTGCCGTTAAAAGTTCGGATTATTCAAATCTGCGCCATTCGGATTCGTAATATCTGACTAAAGCCTGATTATCGAGGCGGTTTATTTCAATTTCCTGATTCGGCAGCGACGTATCGGATGAAAATTCGAACATTGAAGCGAAAGAGTTATTGTTTAAGAATTTCAATTCGATGTTTTCAATTGGCTTTGCCGGAGCGTCGAACGGCTGAAGCCTTGCAAGCGCGTAGCCCCAGACGCCGAAGCTCGGAACGGTCGTTTGATACGGCTTGACTGTAAAACCCGAAGCTTCGAGCGTTTTGATAATGCACCAGAAAGAATTTCTCGCAATTAAAGGCGAAGTCGTTTGAATGACGACCGAAGAATCGGGCTTTAATTTCGCTTTTAAAAGATTGTAGAAACGCGTCGTGTAAAGCTTGCCGAGCGCGAAATTGTTCGGGTCCGGGAAATCGACGATCGCTATGTCGAACGGCTCGATCTGGTTGTTGTCGAGCCAGACAAACGCGTCGGCGTTGACGACGGAAACGCGCCGGTCTGCAAAAGCGTTTTTGTTTAATTCGGCTAAAACCGGCAAATCTTTGGAAAGTCCGGTCATTACCGGGTCGAGATCGACGAGCGTCACGCTTTCGACCGAAGGGTATTTTAAAATCTCCCGGATCGCGAGCCCGTCGCCGCCGCCGAGCACGAGAACGCGTTTCGGATTTGCGCCGAACGCGGCGAACGCCGGATGAACTAAAGCTTCGTGATAACGATATTCGTCGAACGAATTAAATTGCAAATTTCCGTTTAAGAAAAGCGAGTAGCCGGTTTTTCCTTTCGTCACGACGATGCGCTGGTAAGGCGAGCTTTTCGCGTAAATGATGTTGTCGGTGAAAAGCCCGTCTTCGGCAAGCGTCGTCAGCGTATCGGCTTTGATAAAAGCGATCAGCAGCAAAACGATAACGATAAAGCCCTTGATTCTTAAGATGTTCGCGTCGCGTTTTTTAAGCAAATCTTCCAAAAGCCACGTTCCCCAGATTCCGACCGAGGCGTTCAGCATTCCGAAAAGCAGGGAAGTGCGGTTGAGACCGAGTTTCGGCACGAGAAAAATCGGAAATAAAAGCGATGCGACGAGCGCGCCGACGTAATCGAGAGCGAGCACGCGCGCGACGAGCTGTTTGAAATCAAGTTCGTCTTTCAAAATCCGCATCAAAAGCGGAATTTCCAAGCCGACGAGCATCCCGATGGCGAAAACCATCGAGTAAAGAATTACGCCGAAGTAGGAAACGCTGGCGAATGTGAGAAATAAAAGCGGCGCGGAAAATCCGCCGATAACGGCGACGGCAAGCTCGACTTCCAAAAAACGTTTGGCTAAATCTTTATCGAGAAAACCCGAGAGCCACGAGCCGACGCCCATCGCGAAAAGATATATGCCGATAATCAGCGAAAACTGCGTGACCGAATCGCCGAGAACGTAACTGGCGAGCGTTCCGGCGAGCAGTTCATAAATCAAACCGCAGGTCGCGATTATGATGACGTTTAAAAATAAAAGAGGAATGCGCTTCATATAAAATGGAAATGAAAAACGGGCTGCGGATAATAAAAATCAGCTTTTATTATCCGTTATCCGTCATCGGTTTTCCATTAACTTTAACCGTTAATCGCAGCGGCGATAATAAAGGCGATGCCAAGCATAATCGAGCCGATAACGATGCCGAGCGCGATGTTTTGATCTTCCTCGATTTCTTTGTGAATATTAAAAACTCTGCTCATAATCGCGTACGCGACGGCAAAGAAAACCAAACCGATAAAAACAAAAATTAATGTCGTCACTATAACTTCAAGCAGTTGATCAATTTTAACGACAAGCGCAAGCGTATTTAACATCTATTTTCCTCCACGAAAACCGCCGTAAATAAACGGCATTCCAAATCTCGAACGACTGCCCGAACTGGCGAATTCCCACCCGAACCAGGCTGACATCGAATATAAAAGCAAAACTCCGATCCCGAAAATCAAATAAAGTTTTTTCAACATAAGTCTTTTTTTAACGGAAAATGAATAAAGAAAAGCGGAAAAACGGAAAAACGGAAAGAACGTTTCAATCGCCCGTTTTCCGCTTTTCTTTATTCATAGCCGGAAAACATACTGTCTTTCCAGCGGCTTGATTCAAACGTAAATTTGCGGATAAAAGCCAAAAGCGGAACGATCAGCAAAACGAACAAAGCGCAAAGAAAATTAACGCCGCGATTGACGTTTTGTTCGACCTTGACGGTTACGGGAATCGGCTGCTGCCAGTTTTGCCAGCTTCCCTCGACGCGTAAAGTATATTTTCCCGCCGGAAGCGAAGACATCGTCGCGTCTTCGGTCTGCGAGCCTTCGGTCCAGCCGCCGTCGCTGTCCGTGCCCGTATAATATTCGATCGGAATATTTACGGATTCAACCTCGTTGTTTTGCTCGTTGATCAAATCAATATCCAGTTCGGCAAACGAATTATTAACCGGCGCCGAAGCCGTGATGCGGACGTTTCGCCTGCCTTTCAGTTCAAACGGCGGGCTGAATATCACCTGCGGCGCGGTCTCGTTAGCCATCGGCGGCAAAATGATTTGCTGGCTCGGAAGCGCCGTCGAGCCGAAGCCGCTGAAAGGAATCATAAAAATCGCGACGATAAATAAAAGCGCGAGCGGAATTAACCCGTAAGTGTAATAAAACGCGCCGGTAAACGGCTGATTCGGCGCTACCGTGTAAGCTTTCGGCAAGCCGGAAACGCCAAGAGCTTTTTCAACTTCCGCGTTCGTCATATAAGTGCCGAGCGACCAGTTGATTTCGTTTGCGCTCGATTCGCACGAAAGCATTAAAGGCGCGGCGACGTAATCGATCGCGCGGACGGTTTCGCCCTGCTCGACGCGCCAGTAAAATTCGCCTTTAACGTATTCGACGACAGCCTTTGCGTCCTGAAAAATCTTGTAAGTTTTGCCGTTGTATTCGGCGGTCGCTTCGCTCGCTTCGCCGCTTATTTTAACTTCAGCCGCGTTGATCGGTTCGACGAAGTTCCAGTGATCGTCCGAATGAACGAGCCAGCGAAAGCCTTCGTGAGAATTGTAAAGCAGATATTCGTCCCAGAAATATTTAATGCCTTCAAAGGTAACGCTTCTGGTGACCGCGCCGATTATCCTGAATTTTACGCCGCTCTTAAACGAGCCTTCCGCGCCGATCTGCAAAACAAATTCGCGCGGCGAAGGCGAAGGATTTAACGCGTGCAGATACTTTAAATTGCCCTGATTCGCGTCGAGCAGTGAACTGCAGTAAGGACAGGTGACGCGCTCGGTTTTATCCGGCGCGGCGAGGCTTAAAGCTCCGCCGCAGTTCGGGCAGCTCATCGCCGCGGCTGAAGTTGCGCGGGCTTCGCGCTGAACGGATTCGGAGTCGCCCAAACCGATGTCTGCGAGCGTGACCTGCTGCCCGACAAACGTCCATGGCGGGTTGAAACTGTAATCGATCGTCGCGAAAGCGCTGTCTCTGCCGGATAAATCGGCGTAATCGCTGCGCTCGTTCGGCGTTAATTTATACGGGATTTCGCCGTCGGCTGCGATTGCCGTCGCCGTGCCTTTTTCCGTGACCATCAAAGGCGTGCGGTTTGGAATTTGTTCGACCGTTTGACCGATTTCGAGAGCATTAAACGAAGGCAAAATCGCGCCCTGCGGCAGCGGCTGGTAAAAAGTCAGATAAAATTTGCCCTGCGCTTCGGCGAGCCAGCCGACCCAGCCGTTGGAAAAAGTCGCGTACCATTCATCCCAAACGCCGCCCGCGTCGTGCCGCAGTTGCGCGCGCCCGGTCAGCTCGAATTTATGATCTTTGAAAGAGCCTTTTAATCCGAGCTTAAGCGGCGATTCCGAGTCGGCGATATCTGCAACTTTGCCCAGGTCTTCAACTGCCCGGTCGGTTCGCGCTACCGCCGAACGGCAAAAAGGGCAAACTAAAACAACGGTCGCACCGTTTTGAAATTCAATCGGCGCGGCGCACGACGGGCAATTTGCTTTCAGAACGCTCAAATTTCACCCCCGACAGCTTTGGATTCCGGATTTTGGATTATGGATTTTGGATTCGAATCCTGAAATTCTACGCCGCGTTCAACTTTTGCGACTTTTACTTTTTTCGCGCCGACCGTTTTCATTAAATTCGCTTTCCAGTTCCATTCCGGACGCGTGCGGCAGCAGTAAAGATTGAAAGTGGCGACGCCGTATTCGGGATACGTGTGACAGGCGAGATGCGATTCGGTCAGCATTACCAAACCCGTCACACCGCCTTCGCCTCCGAATGTATGCCAGAGGGGCTCGCCGAGGGTTTTTAATCCTAAATCGGCGATTATTTGGGAAAACACTTTTTGCAAGACGGAAGCATCGCGCAAAGTTTTCGCTTCGCATTCAAATGCTTCGATTAACCATTCAGTTCCGACAATCATTTGAGATAACCTGTTACTTATTACGATTAAATCTTGAAAAAGTTTTGAACGTTATAAAGCGCCTTTACGTTATAATTTCAGGTGAAGTATGTCGCAAAAAACTATAACTAAATTTTTCATTTTTGTCATATCCGCATTGCTGCTTTCTCTGAACTTTTCCGGCTGTTCGGCTGTCTCTTCAAACGAAAAGAGAATTTCGGAGGAAAACAAAAAAGCCGCAGACGGATTCGCAGCGCCGCAGATCACCGGCAAAATCGAATCCGGCGAGATTACCGAAAGCAGCGGCATCGTCGCTTCGCGCTGCAATCAGGACGTTTTTTGGACGCATAACGATTCGGGCAATCAAAATCATATTTACGCGCTAAACGCGCAGGGAAAACATCTCGGAACATGGCAGGTTTCGGGCGCGAAAAACAATGATTGGGAAGACATCGGCACGTTTAAGACGGCGAGCGGCGAATGTTTTCTGTATCTCGGCGACATCGGAAATAACGCTCGCGGTCGCGGCGAATTTTTCGTTTATCGCGTTCGAGAGCCGCGCGTTTCGGCGTCTGATTCGGCGTCCAACAAGAAAAACCCGTTAACGACCGAAACCGCCCAGGCGATAAAAGTAAATTATCCGGATTTACGGCGCGATGCCGAAACTTTGCTCGTCCATCCGCAAAACGGCGACATTTATATTATAACTAAACGGCTTAGCGGCGCGGCGGGTGTTTATCGCCTCCGGGCGAATTACGCGACCGACACAACAAACACGCTCGAAAAAATCGCAGATTTTACGGTTCCGGCTGTGCCGAACGGATTTTTAACCGGCGGCGATGTGTCTCCGGATGGAAAACGCGTGGTTATCTGCGATTATTTCAACGCTTACGAGATCGCGCTTCCCGTTGATGCTAAAGATTTCGATGAAATTTGGAAGCAAAAACCAATCGTCGTTCCGCTCGGAGAACGACAGCAGGGCGAAGCGGTTTGCTACGGTCTCGACGGAAAGTCTATCTACGCGACGAGCGAAAAGAAAAATTCGCCGATTACCAAGGTCGAAAAAAAATAAACTCAAAGTTTTACCAGCCAGCCGGAAATTTGTTTATAATCAATAAAACAAATTTCCGGGAGGAGCATATCGATTTATGAAAACAGAAACGCTGAATTTTGATACAGCCAGCGGCGCGACAACCGCTTATGTCGCCGCGCCCGACCAGGTAAACGACGATACCAAAGCCGTTATCGTCGTTCAGGAATGGTGGGGCTTAAACGATCATATAAAAGACATTACAAAGCGCTACGCTGACGAAGGCTTTATCGCCGTCGCGCCCGATCTTTATCGCGGAAAACTCGCGGCTAACCCGGAAGAAGCCGGGAAAATGATGGGCGAGCTCAAGCTCGAAGACGGGTTGGATACGATTGATAAAGCGATAAAAGCGGCGCAGGAAAACTACGGCGTGACAAAGCTCGGCATCACGGGTTTTTGTATGGGCGGAACCTACGCGTTTCAAGCTATCTGTCATCTCGAAAACTTGAGCGCCGCGGCGCCTTTTTACGGCGATACGCCCGATGAATCGACTTTGATAAACTTAAAAGGTCCGGTTCTTTTTATTTCGGGCACGAAAGATAAATGGATCAATCCGGAAAAAGTTGCCGAGCTTGAAAGAGCCGCGAAAGATAACGTGCTTCCGATAGAATCGGTAAAATACGAAGCCGATCACGCATTTTTTAACAATACTCGCCCGGAAGTGTACGATGAAGCGGCGGCAAAAGACGCGTGGTCGAGAGTGATCGCGTTTTTCAATAAAAACCTGACAGTCGTTGCGCCTAAACTTAACGAAATACACACGGACGACGTTTTTTAAGGGAAAATGCGCCGGCGCCGGCGCAAAAGGCGCGAAGTAAAGAATAAAATTAAGATAAAGCCGCAAAAAGAAAAGGAAAACATCTGTTTCCTGTTCTTTTTGCGGCTTTACGCGGTTGTTAATTTCGCATTAATTCCAGCAGTTCGTTCTCATCGGGCAAAGCGGTTCGCGCTCCGACGGCGCGGCATTTGAGCGCGGCGACCGCATTAGCCATTTTCGCGGCGGTTTCCACGGATTCGCCTTTTAATAAACCGAACAGAAAACCGACGCGAAAAGCATCGCCGGCGCCCGTCGTATCTTTGCAGCCGCCCGGAACGGCGTACCCGCCGGTTTCGATAAAATTATCTCCGCATAAAATAAGCGAGCCTTTTTCGCCTAAAGTCATTCCGGCGACCGGGCAGCCGTAACGCGCTTTTATCTCGCGCAAAGCCTTTTTCCGGTCGCTGATCCCAACCAGTCTTTCCGGAAATTCGGCTGACGAAATAAAAATATCTACGAGCGGCAGCATTTCCTGCAGTCCTTCGAAAATATTGTCGATATCAATCGAAATAACCGCGCCGTTTTGTTTCGCTTCTTTTGCAAATCGCGCGCAGGCGGCTGCATCATGCGGCGTTGCGTGAAAGATTTTTGTTCGCCCGGCGATTTCCGTCGGCACTTCGGCGGGCGCATACGATAATTTGTCGTCGCGCTTCCAGATAACCGTCCGCTCGCCGGTTCTGGCGTCGATAATGATAAAAGCGATCTGCGTCTGCGCGCCTTCGATGCGTTCCGCGTGTTCGACGTTGACGTTTTCATCGATCAAAGTACGCAAACCGAATTCGCCCGCAGCGTCCATACCGAAGCGCCCGATGTAAGCCGTTTTTCTTTCGAGACGGCGCAGCCCGACCATCGTCGAGGCGATTTCGCCGCCAGCCATCTGCACGTAATTGTCGAGCTCGATTTTTGAATTATAAGCCGGGTATTCCGGAACCTGAATCAAATAATCGACGGCGTTCGTACCGAACCCGATTGCATCGTAATCTTTGTTTACAATTAATTTAAAGGGAAATTGCATTTTGAAAATTGCTAATTGAAAATTTTATCAATAAACTTTTAAGGAAAGTTTCGGCGGGTAAGCCTGTCGAAACACTTTTGAAAAATTTAAATTGATAGCATACATATTTTTCACTTTATATATAAGTGAAGTGTCATAAATTTATAAATTATACGGAGAAATAGAAAGATGCCGACTACAGTTTGCCCGGAATGCAGCGAGGATGTTTATGTAGATGCCGAATCTGAGCAAGGCGATATTGTTACTTGTGAAGAATGCGGTTCGGATTTGGAAGTAGTGGGACTTGATCCGCTCGAAGTTGACCTTTATGAGGAAAACGACGATTTAGATGATAATTTGGATGATGATGAAAGATTTTAAGATTTAGTGACGTCTGAATCGTAAAATTCAACTTTTCGGGTCTTATTTTTTTATTTTATAGCCCGCGCGGTTTTGTTTAATCGTGTAACCGGCGGAAGTTTCTATTTTAACTTCATGAAATTTTCCGTCAGTTTGATTCTGATCGCTCGGGTAAAAAGCTAAGACATATGAAGCGGTTATTTCTTCGGCTAAAGCCTTAAATAACGGTTCGAAATTATTGCGGGTGGCATAAAAAATTTTGCCGCCCGTTTTTTCCGTCAAACCGCTGGCTTCAAGCGGAGTCATAAGCGGTTTTTTATTGCCCTGAAGACGGGAAAACGACGGCAGAATTACCGAATAGACGCTGGTTTCGGCATTGTTTGCGCGTTCGATAACCGTTTTCGGCGAAACGATGTCTCCGACCGGAAAGCCGTCGGTTATCAAAACGACGGCGCGTTTCGGCAATTGATTTTTGATGCTCGACGGCGATTTTTTCTGCAAAAGACGAATCGCGTCGTCAACCGCGTCGTAAGCGTGCGTCGAAAGACCTTCCTGATCTTTCATCAGTTTGGAAAACGTTTTTTCGAGTTTTTCCGGTCGATTGGTAAAAGACTGCAAAGTTTTAACTTCCATTCCGAACGTCATAATTGCGAAATATGATTGGTAATCGGCTAAATTCTGCAGAAAGGTTTGCAGCGCCGCGCGCAGGCGTTCGAGCTCGTCGGCGGTCATGCTGCCCGAAACGTCGAGCGCGAAAACAATCGAAAGCGGGCGCGTGTCGTTTTGTCTTTTCAGCGGCTCAAAAAAATCTATCTTTCGCTCTTTCCCGTTCTCGAAGACTTTGAAATCTTCCGCTTTCAAGCCGCGAACCGGTTTTCCGTCTTTGTCCGTAACCGTCACTTCAAACGCCGCAAGTTCCGTATCGACCCGGATTACATCGTCCGTTTGCTGGGCGAAACTAATCGGCGCGAAACAGAAAACGGCAAGCGCCAAAATCATCGTTGAGCGTAGCGAAAGAAAAATTCTCATACCAGTACAAAATTTATAAAACGAACTGCGAAAAAACAGGTGACCGATAAACGAAATTATAAGAAAAATTGCAGATAAAAGATACGGCTTGCTGAATTTGCGGCTTAAACGAAAAATAGATTTTAAGTATAAAATTTAAGAAAAAAAAATATATTGTAATTTATCTGCAAAGCCTTTAGAGTAGATAACGGGATATTTAGCCGGGACAGCCGGCAGATTTAAAATCCGACCGCAAAAGCTTCCGTTATAACTTCTAACTTTCTTTTCACAAAACTTCCGCGTTTATTTGAAACCTGTAACACGTATTTTTGTTGCCTTGAAAATTACTTTGAAGAAAATCACTTTAAAAATCAACGATTCATTTTGACTTGTCCCGCATCATTCTGATTGGTCATTTTGACTGAGGATTTACCGGAAGCGCGCCGAATCGGTGTTTATTAACAGAAAAGACACAAATCTCGAATATTAAAGTTCTGGCACGTGTTTTGTTTTAATTCTATTGCCGATCTGCCCGCGGGGCGAACGGAAATACGATTTTGAAGGCGAAAATGATGAACAAATAGCTCTCACGTTTTAATACTTTCTTACTTTTGAGGAACGGGATGAAAATAATTGATCTCTCCGAGTATAGCTGGCAAATAAAAGTTTTATGGTGCTCGGCGCTGTGCATCGGCATTTTTGCGCTCGGTTACACTGGTTTTGGAGTATTTTCATATTCTATTTCTCAATTCCTCGTTCTCGGCGTCACGCTTTTTATCTCTGTTTTATTAACTCAGCACGCATTTATCCTTCCCGGAACGCATACGAAGCTGCCGGTCAGCGAAATGATAACTTTCTGGAGCGTTATCTGGCTCGGAATAGCCGGCGGCGTTTTAATTTCCGCGTGCGGAATGCTGGCGACGTTCAAGTCTAAGGGAAAAAACATCAACCAAAAGATTTTTCAGATGCTTTCCAGTATTACGGCGACGTTTGCCTCGGCGACCGTGTTTTATCTGTTTATACAAAGCCAAATCGGGCTGCCGTTTACGATCGCCGGCGAAAGCGAAATTGCCGTCGGCGTGCTGGCGTCAGGAGTTTGTTTGATGGGGCTGACGCATTATCTTGTTAACGCGGTTATCAATGCCGCGTATCTCAGCTTTCAAAACGCTTATTCGATTTTTGAATTGTTAAAGGAAAATACGGGCTGGAAACTCGCCGGGCACGCGATTCTGACGGCGGCGACCATTTTGATGCATTATGTTTTCGTGTATTTCGGCATTGCTTTCGGATTGGTTATTTTGCCTGTAACGATTGCCGGATATTTAGGCTACAGATTTCACAATCACCGGCTGGCGCAGAAAACAAAAGAAATTACCGACGCAAGCCGCATTCATTTAGCGACCGTTGAAGCTCTCGCAACAGCGATTGACGCGCGCGATCAGGTCGGAATCGGACACGTCAGGCGGGCGCAAATTTACGCCATCGGCATCGGTAAAACTTTAGGTTTATCGGAAAATGAAATCGACGCTTTGCGAACCGGCGCTCTGCTTCACGATATCGGCAAACTCGCCGTTCCCGATCATATCCTGAATAAACCCGGACGCTTAACGCCCGCGGAAATGGAGAAAACCAAAGTCCACGCTCCCGTGGGCGCGGCGATTCTCGAAAAAGTCGGCTTTACATGCCCGGTCGTCCCGACCGTTAAATACCATCACGAAATGTGGGACGGCACAGGGTATCCGGAAGGCTTGCAGGGAAATGAAATTCCTCTGACCGCCCGAATCCTGGCGGTCGCCGACGCATACGATACTTTGCGGGGCGCTCGCCCGTATCGCTCGGCGATAGCGCGCGAGGAATCAAGAAGAATTTTGCTGAACGGCGCTGGCAAACAATTCGATCCGCAAATCGTCGATGTTTTTCTCAGAAATTTACGCCGCTTCGAAGCCGAAGTCGAGGAACAGGGATTTTCCTATACTTACGAAGACGAAGTAAAACCCGCGCATCAATCGATTTCCGATGTCCACGGCGAGCACAGCTACGTCGAGCAGATCAAGCGAGCCAATCGCGAAGTGTTTACTCTTTACGAACTGGCGAGAGTTTTCAGCTCTTCATTAAATTTGCGGGAAACCCTGACGCTTTTCGTTGAAAAAATCGGCGACTTTGTGCCGTTTGATACGTGCGCGATTTACCTTCTAGACGAAGCGAACGAGTATGCGAAAATCGTTTACGTTGAAGGTAAAAATCAAAAAGCTTTGAAAAATAAACGGATTAAGGTCGGCGAAGGCGCAACCGGCTACGTTTTGAAAAAAAGGCAATCGGTTCAGAACATTAATCCGGGGCTCGATTTTCCTTCTTCGCAGCATAAATTCGTGCAGGAATACACGGCGATGGCTTCGCTGCCTTTAATCACTGAAGAAAAATTAATCGGCGCCGTTTCCATTTATTCGTGCCAATTGCTCGGCTATCAGGAAGAACATCTGCGTTTGCTCGAAACGGTTTCGCGCATTGCCGCCGACGCGATTACCAAATCAATTCAGCATACGGAAACCGAAACGAGAGCTTTGACCGATCCGATGACCGGTTTGCCGAACGCTCGAAGCCTGCAAATTCATTTCGACAAAGAAGTGGCGCGAGCGAGCCGCTCCGGAAGCAGTTTCCAGGTTTTAATGCTCGATCTCGACGGTTTCAAAGCCGTTAACGATACATACGGTCACAAGGTCGGCGATTTGATGCTCAAAGGCATTGCCGCCGCGATGAGCGAACAGCTTCGCGAGTACGACTTTTTAGCTCGTTACGCCGGCGATGAATTCGTAGCGATTATTCCCGAAACAAGCAAGGACGCGGTCAGCGAGCTGTGCGAAAGAATTGAAAAAGCGGTTTACGAATTTAAATTGAAGGTCGGGGAAAACGAGTTTGCGCGCGTCGGCGTCAGTCTCGGCGCCGCGAGCTATCCGGGCAACGGCGAGACTTTCGACCACGTGGTCGTCGCCGCCGATAAAGCGATGTACGCCGTGAAAGCCGCCCGCAAGCAGCAGCAGGGAAATGAGTTAAGGCAAGTCAATGCCGTCATCGTGTCTTACGAGAACGAGCAGGGCGATCATTTTATCGTTAACCCGCAGATAGTTTCGGGCGAAAACGCCGATCAGGTAATCGGAAACGATTTTGTAGAGGAACTTTACGAAGAAGGATTTATCGTCGAGCTCGACGAAAGCCATATCATTTCATCGGCGATCAATTAATAATGAAAATATATTGAAAATATAATAGTGAAAATATAGTGAAAAGCGAATAGCGAAAAACTAACGGTAAAAAAAAAGCGAAGCGGATTTTTCCCGCCTCGCTTTTTTTGCATTCAGCATTCTTCGATATCAGCCGTAAACTATCATTAAATCAGAACGCCTGCGAGAATCTGAAGTGAATCTGGCTTTGGCGCACCTGGTAGATTGCGTTCGGAGCGTTTGCCTGCGGAATCAGGAAACGCGGCGGATTAAGCAAATAGCCGTAATCTACGCCGAATTCTCCGCCGATAGGCGTTTTAAGGCGAAGCCCGAGACCGACCGTGTGACTCCAGAGAGCGCGCAGATTTTGACGAAAGACATCATCAGCCGGAACGTCCGGCGGATTGAAAATATCGCCGACGCGGCGGAAAACATTTCCGCCGTCATAAAACGGAACGGCTCGCACGTTTTTCGTCAGCGGAATTCGCGCTTCCAGATTAACGATCGCCAGCGCATTTCCTCCGAACGGTATCGTAAACGGCGGTAAAAATATCGGATCGCCGTTTTGTTTTCGAAAAACGCCCTGCGGCATTACGACTACGCGCGGTCCGGCAGATTCGAATTCGAAACCTCGAAGCGTCGTCGAACCGCCGGCGAAAAAGCGTTCGCTGATCGGCAGAATTCCTTCCAGATCGGGAAACTGAGTTGAAGAAAAACGCTCTCGCTTGGAAAAAACATTTGCCAGACCGAGAACGGCGCGCCCGGCAAAAGTCGTGTTGTTCAAACGCGTAAAAGTTCTGTAGTAATTATACGAAGCCTGAAATTTTTGAAAGCCGATGTTTGCCCCGAGCGCCGGGTGCGAAACGTTGTATTCGGTCGTCAAATAATCGCCGCGCGTCGGATCGGTCGCGTTATATCGACAAGGCTCGCCCGCTTCGCCCTTGGCGATAAGATCGAGCAGCGTATAACGAACAGAGCAATCCTGACGCGTATCTCGAACAAAAGTGACGCCGAAACCGGACGTGCGAATCGTCGCGTCGGGCAGCAGAAGATCTTTAATCAATAGACTTTCAATATTAAATAATCGAACGTCCTGGTAACGATACCGCAAAAACAGGATACTGCGGCTTTTCTGATTGATCGTCCGGCTGGTTTCCGCCGATAAAGTAAAGCGGTTAATCGTCGGGTCGCCGGTTTCCGCGCCGAATTCGTCAATCGGGTTGCCTTCTTCGTCTACGCGCTGAACAATGCCGAAAGTCCCTTTATCAAACGTCGAGCGAAAGAATCTCGTGATCGTCGAATCGCGCTGATACTGCGCGGAAAAGGTTAGAGGCGAATATCGTATGTAACCGTTCTCGGTTCTGCCGTCATTTAAGAATCTCGGGTTGATAAAATCAATCTGAGCAAGCTGCTGCAATCTGCCGGCTCTGACGCGCGCGCCGCCCTGCATCAAACTGCCGAATAAATTGTAATGACGAATATCGAAAAATCCGAATGGTCCGCCATCGGTCGAAAAACCGCCGCCGTAGGTTAAAAGACGCGGCTGCTCTTCTTCCACGTCGATGATGATATCGACCAGACGGCTTCCGTCAGCGCGAACGCCCGCCGGTTCGACCTTGATTTCAACGCGCCGGAAAGCGCTTGTCGCGTAGAGATTCTGCTCGCTTCGAAAAATATCCGCCGCGCGCAAAACCGTATCCGGGCGAAGATTGATGGCTTTAAGAATCGCTTCGCGCTTGGTCATTTCTTCGCCGTTTATCAAGATGCGCTTGATGAAAACTTTCTTGCCTTCGTTTTCGATTTTGTAAACGATTTTGATCGTTTCTTCGGTCGCGTCTGCGGCTCGCGGCAGCTCGACGATCGAATAATTTACGCGCGCGTCATAGAAACCTTCGAGCGAATAGAATTCCGAAAGTCTCTTGACTCCGTTTCTGGCGCGGGCGCGCGAAAAGTTTTTGCCGATCAAATCGGGAAGCTGCGATTTCAGCGTGTCGTCGGAAAATTCCCGGTTGCCTTCGATGTCAATATCGGCGATACGCGTCGGAATTCCTTCATTGACCACAAAAGTAATAATCAAATCTTCACCGTTCGGCGAAACACCTTGACGCGTCGAAACCTGAGCGCGTCGATAACCGAGCTCGCGCATTAACGAAGTAATTGTAGCGCGGTCTCGTTCGAGAATTTCGGCGCTCGTGTAGCCACGCCCGTAACCGAAAAGCGGAATAAATCCGAGAACATTCGCTTTTTGTGATTCGAGAACGGTTTGAATATCTTCGATGGTTAATACATCAGTGCCTTCGAGCCTGATATCGACGAGCTTTAACCGGCGATTCAGATCGACGTTGTATTGAATATCAACCGTCCGGCTGGCAAGGTCCGCGCCGCCCAGAGCCGCGCATAAAGATTCGGTATTGTTGTTCGTAATGCTGGCTTCTTCTTCGGTAAACTGCGGCGTGACCGAACAAACCGGCGTTACTTCGGCAAAGAAATAACCTTGTTCCTGGAAATGATTTTCAAGCCGTCGTTCGCCTTCGATAATCGCGGCAAAATCGACCGTGCCTTCGCGGCTGACGGGCAGCAGTTTCGTTTGAGTTTTTTTGCCGATCTCTTCATTCTCGGCTTCGACCTTGACATTGACGGTCGGACCCGCTTTTCCGCTGACCGTAATATTTATCGTATTTCTTTCTTCATCGAAAACAATGCGCGTTTCATCGAGCTGCGGCGCGAGAAAGTTCTGCTCGCGCAGCGCTTCCTTGATTCGTTCCAAATCTTCGTTCAGACGTTCGCGCGAAAAGAATTCACCGGATTTCAGCTTTATATCATCGATCACCTTAGTCGCGTCGAAGCCTTCGATATTGATATTAAAAGCGCCGATTTTCGCCTGCGCGTTCGGCGTGACGATAAACGTAACGAGGACATTCGTCTCAACTCTCTGCTGCTGCTGCGTAAATTTGACTTCGGCGTTGTAAAAGCCGCGCTCGCGCAGGTATTCCAAAATCAAGTCGGCGTTATTCCGCAAACTTTGTTCGGTTACGGCGGCGCCCGGATTTAAAAGATTAACGCGCAAAAGCAGTTCGGCTTCGGTGACTTTGTCGCCGACTGTATTGCCGACTTGAATTACTACTTCGCCGGCGCGGGTTTTTCGCCGGATAACAAAACGCAATTCGACCGCCTCAGCTCCGGCTTCGAGCGCTTCAACTTTCGCTGAAACGATATCTCCGGTGCGGTAGAGCGCTTCGAGCGCATCTCGGACGCGGACGGCGGAATACGCCGCGCCGAGTTTTTCTCTCGCGATTACTTCAAACTCGGCGGCTGAAGAGGTGCTCCGGTCAGTTCCTTCAAAAACAATCGAAATGTTTTCGATGCGTCGATCTTCGTATTTGTTTTGCGCCGCAAGAGCCGGGCATAAACATAAAACCGCGACGCATACAGACAGAGAAATAAAAAGATTAAAGCCGGAGAAGACGGAAAAAATACGGGAAAGCGCCGCGAAAAAATTAGTATTTCTCTGCGATACGCTTTCTCCGATTGTTTGTTTTGTCACCCTGTTTGTCTGTGTATGTCTATGATTCAAGTTGCTTTTTCCCTTAAAATCTCTTTCTTAAACGAATTTCAAAACTGAAATTATTATTTCTCTGCGTCACATTGCTTAAAGAACGCTGCTCATACTGCGCGACGAGCGATAAGCGGTTTGAAACGCGATATTCGAGCGCTAAAACCTGATTCTGATCCTGCGAAAGATTTGTCGAATAGGTGACCAGCAGATTTTTATTTATTTGTCTGCCAACCGTTAAGCGAGCCGAAGCGCCGAGTCTTTGACCGGAAATTATCGGATCGATTTCAAAAACGTTGAGACCGAAAAGCTTGTCGGTCGCTTTTCGCGCCGGATTATTAATCAGCGTGTCGGTCAATAATTCCGCCGCCGTATTAATGCCCGATTGCGCTAAAGTCGGAATCCCGGAATCTGAATTAGCCAGGTTTCCCGTCGTAATCAGCGAAACGACGTCGGCTTGCGGCAATGCCGGGTTCGAGCGGAAAGTGGCGCTCAAATTTTCGGTATTGGCTAATTCGCCGCTTAAATTGACGATGATTTGATAGCCGCGAATTTCGGTTTCCGCCTGAAGATTGATGTACGGTTCGATGTTTGTATTCGGCGGAAATTCCAAAACGCCGCGCTGAACTTCATATCGATCGTTGCGGAAAAAGACGGTTCCGCTCGTCGCCGTAATTCTGCCGGACACCTGCGGAAACTCCACGTCGCCGGTCACGCGCAGCGAAAGCGAAGCCGTTAAATCGGCGATGTTATTGCGAACGACCAGCGCATCGCGACCTTCGACACTGATATCGAGCCGTATGACGCCGAGAATCGAACCGGAAGACGTGCCTTCCGAAAGCGATGTGTCGCCGCGGCGGCGATTGATGACGTCAGCCAGATCAATGTCCTGCGTGTAAACCGTGCGCTTTGCCGCGATCGAACCGGCAATCAGCGTGTTCATCTCGCCGTTTTCTTCGCGGAAACCGGTAACTTCGATTTGCGCGTCGCCTGTGCTGACGAAATCCGGCGGCAAAGGCGCTGTGAAATTATTCGCGCTCAAATTAAAGCGAAATCGCTGAAGCTCCAAGCCCTCGAGCAGCGCGCCGCCTTCGGCGACGACTTTCCCGCCGCCTAAAGACGCCGTCAAGCTGTCGATCTGCGCTTGATTCGACGTAAACAAAATACGCCCGTTGATGCGTTCGAGCGTAATTCGCTCGCTTCCGACAAACGTTGCGAACGAGCTGTTTCTCAGTTCGGCGACGCCGTTTAAACGCGCCGTTTGATTGGGTCCGGTCAAACGAACCGATACGTTAGCTATCCCCGCGAAAAACGTATTTCTCGAAAGCGCGTTGAAAATACTTAAATTGATATTTCCGTTGATCGAAAGATTATTCGTCCCGTCCTCCGTCAAAGCCTTCGAGCCGCTGACGACGACGTTTGATCCGCCGCCCGCGAATTTAGCGTTTTCGACGATTACTTCTTTTGCCGTCAGCCTGACTGAAACGGCTTCGGTCGCGACCAGCGGCGTCTCTCCGATTTGCAGCGCGAGCTCGGTAAACTGCGCCGAGCCGGTTAAATTATCCGTCGAAAAAACGCGGTTGCCCTGCGCGTCGAGGGTCGAAAGATTTCCTTCGATGACAACTCTTCCCGTAGCCCGACCTGAAACCTGCACGTCGTTTTCCTCGGTCGGGCGAACCAGGGCGATATACGGATCGAGCGCCGATTGATTGAAAACGGTTTCGGCGCGAAACGGCAGATTCGGATCGGCGAAATTAACGCTCGCGGCGATCTGCTGCCGTTGACCCTGCAAATTAGCCGTAACGGTTGCGTTCAGCTGTTGATCGACGGTATTGCCTTGAAAGGCGATTTCGCCGAAAGCGCGGTTATCGACCAGGATATCGCGTCCCGTACCGCTGAAATTAATGTTATACGTCGAAGAACTCGAACCCTGACCGGTCGCTTTCGCCGTTAAATCCGCGACGCCCGTAATGACCGGCAAATTCCGGCTGTTCGGGATAAACGGTCGAACTCTCGCGAGCGAAATGTTTCTGCCTTCGACATCGAAATCAAAGGCGGTCGTATCCGTTTGATAAGTTCCGCTCGCGCGCAGAACGCCTTCGCCGAATTTCGCTTCGAATCTTTCCAGGTTGATGAGGTTTCCGGCAAAGGTCGCGCGCGTCGTAAAGCCGTCAAACGGTTCACCGTTAAGCGTTCCCGCGCCTGAAGTTATATCGGCTTCGCCCTGCATCGCGTTCGGAAAACCGGTCAGATTTATCGTGCCGGAAGTCCGCGCCTGAAAATTGCGAAACTGTTCGGGCAAACTGCTGATCGGCAGCGCGGCAATCAGATTTCCCGTGTTGATATTGGTCAATGTCGCCTGAACGGAAGTATTATTCGTTCCGCCGCTCGGAATGCTGACGTTAAACGCGAGATTGCCGCCGCCCGCAGGTTCCTGCAAAACGCCGTTTCTCAGTTCTACGCCGCCGGGCGAAACGAAAATGCCGGTTTGCAGCGAGCCGAGTTCGCGCCCGCGAAGGCGCAGCGAATCGAGCGAAGCGCGCCCGTCAATCGTCGGGTCGGAAAAGTTTCCGGTTAAAGTTCCGTTAAAAGTTAAGTTTCCGGCAAGCTCGGCTTGATAAGTATCCATCTGCTGTTCGAATCCGGGCGACAGATTCAGAACCCTGATGATGCGCTCGATTTCGCTCGCGTCGGTCGAATTTAGCGCGACCGTTAGATTGGAATTGTCGCCGCTCAAATCGAAATTGCCGTTAGCGTTAAATTCGCTTTTTTCCGTGTTCAGCCGCGCGACGTCAACATTAAAAAGCCCGTTTGTCGCCGTCAGTTCGACTCTGCCGCTGACCGGAACCAGCCCGCGATCCGCCGTTCCGGCGTTTGCGGCAATGTCGGCGGTCAGATTTCCGCTGGCTGTCTTAAAATTCGTTCCGTTAAACGATAAATTAACCTGACCGGTCGCTTCGCCTTCGATCGGAATGATGCGTCCGCCCTGCAAAGCGAGCAGTTTTCCTAAATCGAGATTGCTGAAAGTCGTGTTGATATTTGAGCGGTTTCGATTGTTCAGCGCAATGGTCGCGTTGCCGTTGATCGTGCCTTCGAGCACATCAGCCGAAAGATTACTGAGAGCGATTTGATCGTTGCTGACATTCAGGTTCGCTCGCGCCGCGCCGAGCGTGACGCTTCCCAAAACGCCGCCGCCGAGACTCATATCGGCGCTCGCGCGATAGCGTCCCGAAGGTTCGAGCACGAAAACGGGTCGGTTGATTTTGACGTTTTGCAGCGTTCCGCCTTCGGGCAGATTCGCGTTTCTTCTCAAAGCGACGTCGCCGGCGTTTATATCGCCGGAAGTTCCTTCGATCGTTCCTTGTCGAACCGTCAGGCGAACGCCCGCAATATTCAGGCTGCCCAAAACGGCGGCTTCGGTTTCTACTTTGGCGACTTTCAGATTGTTGGAAAAGATGACGGTTTCGTTGCCGGCATCGCGCAGAGTAACGCCGGAAGCGTCAACGCCCGCGATCTGCGCGCCGCTCGCGTCAACCCGATCGGCGCGAAACTGCCCGGCTGAAACATTTGTCGTACCGTTTTGCGTTTGAATTCGCACATTGTTTGACGAAAGATTTCCGATTCGCGCGTCTTCGGTTTCCACCGAGCGCGCCTGCAAACTGTCGGCTCGGATATCGAGGCTTGACGGTCGATCGGTCACTTTTACGCCGCTCGCATTAACGCCCTGCAGCCGAAAATCTTCGTTTCTGAAAGAATCCGCCCGAACGTTCGGCGCGGAAATCCCTGTAACGCCGCCGCCGGACGAAAGCCTGACGTCACGCGCCTGCAAATTCCGCACATCGACGTCCTCGGAAGAATACTCGCGCGAGCGGACATTTCCTAAAGTCGCGGTCAGCTGCCTGTCTCGATATTCGGCGACCGCGTCGGAAATAAAAAGACCGCCGAGCGTTCCGGCAGGAGTTTTCGCCGCAATTGCCTGAAGTTCGCCGACCCATCGGAAATCCGTTCCCGTGCCGCGCACGTTGCCGATCAATTGCGGAAACTCGATGCGGAAATCTTCGAAAGTGAGCAATTCGGCAATGGCTTTGCCGTTTGCCTCGTACATTGAATTCGTGCCGGAAACGGTCGCCGCGACGTTTAAGGCTTTTAAGTAAATATTGTCAGCCGAAAGCGCGTCGGCTTTTATTTCACCGTCGATCTTATATGTCTCTCCCGCGCCCGTAACCGTTCCGCTGAAATTTCCGATGCCGCGCAAAGTCGTGCCGAGCGGGAAAACGGTTGAAGTCTGCGTCAGATCGACCGTCGAATCTATCTTTAAGTTGTATTGAAGCTGTTCCCAGTCGGTCAGCGTGCCGTTTAAGGTCGTTTCGCCGATCGGCGAAGTCAGTTTTAATTCGCTGATTTCCGCGCCGTGCGCGTCGGCGATTCCGCGCGCGCGTATGTCAATCGGTTCGACGACGCTTTCGTCATATATAAAATTCGATTCGGTCGAGCTGATGTCGAAATTATACCGTCTTTGCTCGTCGGGAACGGCTAAGGTCACCGGATCGAGTGAAAACACAACGTTTTTCGCGTCAGCGAAGATTTTATGCTGCGCGTCGCCGAAATGAACAATCCCGTCGCGCAAAGTGAATTGAACGGTGTCGTATTTAAAATTAACGCGCGAACCGGCTTGGTCTTCGACGATATTAAGGTTGGAAAAATTGGAATTGCCGTTTTCGTCGAATTTTACCCAAACTTCGGCGCCGTTTACTTCCGTCGTATCGATGCTGATGTCGCGGCTTAGCTGCCACGCGTATAGATTTTGAATGTTTAAGCCGAGTTTTGCGTCGCGTATGAAAAAGAGTTTATCGCCTGAAGTTTTGTCGTTGAAAGTGGCGTTTTGCAGTTCGAGCTGCAGCGGCGCGATCCGAACGCGGAAAACATCGGCGTCGAAAACAATGCCGATTTCCGCCATCTTGGCGACAAACTGAGCTTTAATATAATTGTCGAAAACGCCGTAGCGATAAGAAACCGTCACTAAAAGCACGAGCAAAACCGCCAGAACGGCGGTAATCCCGACGGCAATTACGGCATTTCGGCGCGTAAAGAACCCGCCGCTTGCTGCCGGCGGATTCTCGTCCTGTTCGTTTTCCTTATGCCCAATATCTTCGGTTTCAGTGTTTTCGTTGTTTTCTTCTGACATCTTTGCTGCACTGGGAAGAGCCTTAAAGATTTAACCCGACAATTTAAAGATTAAAAACCGCTAATCTAATCAGCCCGTTTTATGTTTTTGTTTTTAAGCCGTAAATTTACAACCCGACCGTTTCGACGATTTCCAGATCGAAGGCTTCAAGCGCGCTGACGCGCGGCGGATGATTCGACAAAAGCCGAATTTTCCGAACGCCCAAATCATTCAAAATCTGCGCCCCGATGCCGTAATCGCGGAATCTGCCGTAACCGGTCATCTGGCGCGCGGTTTGAAAATCCAAATTTTTTTCCTGCATCAAGGCGTATGTTTGCAACTGGTGAATCAAATCCAGATTGTGTTCGCGCTGACGTAAATAGAGTATCACTCCTTTGCCCGCTTCGGCTATTTTTTTTATCGAAGACTGCATTGCCTGGGACGCTTCGCCGAGGCGCGAGCCGAACATTGCAAAGGTGATGTTCTCGGTTTGGACGCGCACTAAAACCGGTTCGGTTGTCTCGGAAAAATCGCCCATCGTCATTGCAATATGCGTTTCGCCGTTGACGACGTTTTCATACACGGCGGCGTGAAAATCGCCGTAGTCGGTCGGCAGTTCGCATTCGACGATTTTTTTGACGAGCGTTTCCTTGTGAATGCGGTAACGAACCAGATCGGCGACGGAAATAATCTTCAAATCGTGTTTGGCGGCGAAAACCTCGAGCTCGGGCAATCGCGCCATCGTGCCGTCGTCGTTCATAATTTCGCAGATAACGGCTGAAGGATTTAATCCGGCGATGCGCGCGATATCGACGCTCGCTTCGGTTTGACCGACGCGGACGAGAACGCCGCCGCGTTTTGCGCGAAGCGGGAAAACGTGTCCGGGACGCGCCAGATCGAACGGTTTCGCGTTCGGGTTAACCGCGGTCAGAATCGTGCGCGCCCGGTCTGCGGCGGAAATTCCGGTCGTGACGCCTTCGCGCGCTTCGATCGAAACGGTAAAAGCCGTTCCCATGCTCGAAGTGTTTTCTGCGGTTTGCGGCGCGAGCTGCAATTCATCACAGCGCTCTTCGGTCAAAGGCAGACAAATCAGCCCTCGCCCGTGAACAGCCATAAAATTTATAATTTCCGGCGTTACTTTTTCAGCCGCGCAGACGAGATCGCCTTCGTTTTCCCGGTCTTCGTCGTCAACAATAATTATCATTTTGCCGTTCTTTATATCTTCGACGGCTTCGTTAATCGTGGCTAAAGGCATTATTACTGGTTTTAATTTTAAATTACGGTTTAAATTTACTGCAAAATATTCGGTTCAAACAATGAATTTTAACGGATACGGGATGTTTTGGCGAATAATAATCAAGTTAAAGTTGCGTCGGCGACGCTTAAAGAATCGCTTGACGCAAAGAATCTCTTTGCGTTCGCGGCGATTTTGCCGGAAACTGTTTTCTAAATGTCGTTTGAACTCAAACTCGCTTTTAAATATTACCGCTCGAAACGAAAATCTCCGGCTGGTTTTACGGCGGCGGCGGCGATCGTCGGGATCGCGGCGGGCGTGGCGAGCCTGATAATCGCGCAGGCGCTCGCAAAAGGTTTCAGCGACGAAATGCGCGATAAAATTCTTGCAAATACGGCGCACGTTTCGATTTCCGCAACGGACGGAAGCGATATTTTCAACTGGCTCGAAATAAAAAACGAGCTGCTGAAAAACGGTAATATTACGCAAGTCATTCCGACGGCGCTCGAAAGCGCGGTTCTTTTAAGCGCGAACGGAACAAGTTACGCGATTTTGCGCGCCGAAAATCACGAACCGGAAAAAGAAAATCAAAACAAAACCGAAACGTGGAATTACGAGCTGAAAACCGTTTCGATCGGCGCGGAATTAGCCGAAAAGTCAAAATTAAAGCCGGGCGACGAAGCCGAACTCATTACAATCGAAGCCGACGACACGACCAGACACACGCCCGTCCGCGTCGAGGACGTTTTTCGCACGGGGCTTTACGAATACGATTCGACGTGGATTTATATTTCGCCGGAAAATTACGCAAGTTTGCGCGGGCAAAGAAATTTCGTGCCGGCGGCGTTAAACGTTTCGGTCGCGGATATTTACAAATCCGACGTTTACGCCGAACAAATCAGGAGCGCGGTCGGCGAAAAATATCGCGTGATCGATTGGCAGGAAGCGAATCGCCCGCTTTTCGCCGCTTTGAGCCTGGAAAGAAAAGTCGCGCTCGCCATAATTTCTTTAATAATTTTTATCGCCGCTTTGAATATCACGACGACGCTCGCCTTACTCGTCGGAGAAAGGCGTCTGGATATCGCCGTTTTAAGAACCTGCGGCGCAAAAACCGGCAGCCTGATCGCGATATTTTTGCTCGAGGGCTTGTTTCTGGCTTTTTCCGGAATCGCTCTCGGCGTCGTTTCGGGCGTGCTCGCGTGTTTTGCGGGAAATTACTTTAAAATCGTCAGCATTCCGGCTGAAGTTTATTCGCTTCGATACATTCCGCTGCATACGAGCGCCGCGAATATTTTGCTGATAGTTATCATCGCGTTTTTCGTATGTCTGCTCGCCACCGTTTACCCCGCTTTTCGCGCAAGCCGCGTCAAACCGCTGGAAAACTTGCGAAACCGGTAAAACCGTAAAATTCACAAACGTTAATAAAACTCGATAAATCAAAAGCTTAAAAGTTGATTTACCGGGTTTTCGCCTGCTCTTTATGCCGTTTACAAAGCAATTTTCTTTGCGCCGCATTTTTCTTTTCCCGAAACGTTCTGCAAAATAAATTTTATGCCCGGGAAATACAATTCAGTTTTTATTTTGAAAATTTTGCTTCATTTCGGGTTTTTCCTTTCGGGAATAGCCGGGGTTTTTATCGGGCAGGTTTTGCCGATTTTAAGCAGCAGGCTTTCGCTCGACGACGGTCAGGCGGGAAATTTTTTTATCGCGCAGTTTTCCGGTTCTTTGCTCGGAACGCTTCTGGCAAACCAGTTCGGTCGCCGCAATCGCTTTATTTTCGCGTCGTTTCTCGGATGCTTTATGATGGCGGGCGGCATAGTTTTATTAAATTTCGATTCTTTAGCGCTTTGTCTCGCCGGTTTCCTGGTAAACGGCATGGGAATCGGTATGACGCTGCCGTCGATCAATATGCTGACGCTCGAATTAAATCCGTTGCGCGGCGCGGCGGCGCTGAACATTCTGAACTTTTTCTGGGGCGTCGGCGCGATTTCAAGCCAGCCTTTTGTTGACGCGCTCGCAAGCGGAACGAGCATTGTTCTTCCGACCGCGATTTTGTTCGCCGCGCTTTTCGTGACGGGCGCGGCGATTGCGCTGATGCCGAAAAATCTTGAAAGCAAGCCGGTTTTAACCGAGGACAATTCGCACGATTTCGACGCGCCGATCTGGAAAAATCCGGTTGCGTGGATGCTCGCCGCGTTTAATTTTATTCACGTCGGGATTGAAGGCGGAATCGGCGGCTGGCTGAAAACTTACACCGGAAGAATCGAGCCTGAAACGGCGCTTGATTGGTTTCCGCCGATATTTTTATATTTTTTGTTTTTCGTCGCGGGTCGCGGCGCGGCGCCTTTTTTGCTGCGATATCTGACGGAAAACAAGGTTATTTTCCTGAATCTTTTGTGGATGCTAGCCGGGATATTCGTTTTGCTTCGGGCTGAAAGCATCTGGCTTTTAAGCGTCGGCGCGGCGTTTGCGGGACTCGGGACTTCTTCGGTTTTCCCGACGAACCTTTCGCGTTTTTCGAAATTTTTCGGTGAATCGGCAACCCGCCGCGCAACGCCGCTTTTTATCTCCGGAACGCTCGGCGCGGTTTTTACGACCTGGTTTATCGGTTATTTATCGAATCGTTACGATGATCTGCGGATCGGAATGTTTGTTTTGCTGGTGAGCGTCGTATTGCTGGTTTTTCTGCAAATCGTTCTCGGTTTCAAGACGAAAGCGAATAACTAATAACGAATAACTAATAACGAATAGTGAATAACTAAAAACGAAAAGCAAAAACTAATAAAGATTAACTAATAAAAAAAAAGCAAAAGCTAATAACGGTTAACTACTAAGAACTTTTATTCTATTAACCGTTATTAGTTTTTTGCTTTTCGTTATAACTCTTATTTTTTGGCGGAATCAGCCGATAGGTTCAGCGATTTCAGATAATCGCGAAATTCCGCGCCCAAGTTTTCATTTTTTAACGCGTACTCGACCGTGGCGATCAAAAATCCGAGTTTGTCGCCCGCGTCGTGGCGCGTTCCTTCGAGTTTGACGGCGTAGTACGGTCGTCCTTTTTTGAGCAAAGTGCGAAGCCCGTCGGCGACCTGAATTTCGCCGCCCGCGCCGGGTTCGGTTTTTTCGAGCGCGTCGAAAAGTTCCGGCGTGAAAATATAACGCCCGATGACAGCCATATCCGAAGGCGCGTCTTCGTATTTCGGTTTTTCGATGACGTCCTTGATTTTATAAACGTTCGGCTCGACTTCTTCGGCATCGATCACGCCGAAGCGCGAAATCGTTTCGCCTTCGATTTGCATTGTCGCCAGGACGGGCGCGTCGTATTTTTCGTAAACGTCGATCAATTGCTTGAGCGCAGGCGTTTCCGAATCCATAATATCGTCGGGCAGCATTACGGCAAACGCTTCGTCGCCCGCGAATTCTTTCGCCTGGTAAATCGCGTGTCCGAGCCCGAGCGCCTGTTTCTGGCGCGTGTAAACGATTTGCGCGATTTCCGAAAGAGCGCGAACCTGCTTGAAAGCTTCGGTTTTGCCGCGTTCTTTTAAAACCTGTTCGAGCTCGAACGAAATATCGAAATGGTTTTCAATCGAGGCTTTGTCGCGTCCCGTAATGATTAAAATCGATTCAATCCCCGATGCGACCGCTTCTTCGACTCCGTATTGAATCAGCGGTTTATCAACGAGCGTGAGCATTTCTTTCGGCATCGATTTGGTTGCCGGAAGAAAACGCGTGCCAAGCCCGGCGGCGGGAAAAACTGCTTTGCGAATTTTGTGTGTCATAATAATTTTTGTTAAATTTCTGAGATTGCTAATTTCAAATGTTTTTTAATAAAAACAAACTAAAATTCTAGGAAAAAAATGCCTGAGAAACAAATCTTCGAGATGAAACTCGAAAAAGACGAAAATTCAGAAGCGATTGGCATTTCATCTGTTTGATGTCGAGAGAATTTTCGCCGCCGGGCGTGTTCGGGCAAAAGCGACAGTTAAATAATGTCGATCATCGAAGCACAATAGCACGAAAGAACGGGAAGTTTATGATAATCGTGCCGAAAAGATTTCGTGAAGCGGCAGGAATAAAAGGCGTTGGAGATAATTGTCGTAATTTATGGAAAAAGACATTCAGCCGCGAGTCGCAGCCGTTCCCGAAGATTTTGCCGAAGCATTAAGAAACGCCGATTTGCGTGACGCTTTTTCAAGAATGAGTTAGACACGCCGGAAAGAGCGCGTAAACGCGGTAAACTTAGCGAAAAGGGAAGAAACGCGCGCAGGAAGAATCGAAAAAGCCCTTGAAATGTCGAGAAATAAATACAAACGGTGAAAGACTTTTTCTACCGTTTTCTATCCATTAAATACAAGATTTATGTTAGACCTTAATTACGTCAGAGAAAATTTAGATGCGGTGAAAACCGCTTTGCGTAATCGAAACTTTCCGATTGAAAGTTTGGAAAAATTTGTCGCGCTCGATGCCGAACGCAGGCGCATTATCGGCGAAGCCGACAACGTCAATCAGATTCGCAATTCATCGAGCAAGGAAATCGGCGCGCTCTTGCAGGCTGGGCGGCGTGAAGAAGCCGACGCGAAAAAAGCGGAAGTTTCCGATCTTAAAAACAAGCAGAGCGAGCTTGAACGGCGGCGCGACGAATCCGAAAGCGCGATGCGCGATTTATTATCGCATCTGCCGAATATTCCCGCACCGGACGTGCCCGTAGGCGTAGACGAATCGGCAAACGTCGAAATTCGTAAATGGGGCGAACCGCGCGAGTTTGATTTCGAGCCGCTCGATCATGTTGACCTGGGCGAAAAAACAGGCATTTTGGATTTGGAACGGGCGACGAAAATTACGGGTTCCAGGTTCGCGATCCTGAACGGCGCGGGCGCGAGACTCGAGCGCGCTCTGATTAATTTTATGCTCGATGTTCACACGCGCGACCACGGTTATATGGAAACTTTGCCGCCGTTTTTAGTCAACCGGAAATCGCTTTTCGGAACGAATCAATTGCCGAAATTTGAGGAAGATTTATTTCATATCAAGGACGAGCGCGGGTTTGCGCTGATTCCGACCGCCGAAGTTCCGGTGACGAATTATCACTCGGAAGAAATTCTCGATGCGAAAGATTTGCCGAAATATTATGCGGCTTACACGCCTTGTTTTCGCTCGGAAGCGGGAAGTTACGGGCGCGACACGCGCGGGCTTATTCGCCAGCACCAGTTTGAAAAAGTCGAGCTTGTCAAACTTTCTTTGCCGGAAAATTCAGTCGAAGAACATGAAAAACTTACGGCAAACGCTGAGAGGATATTACAGTTGCTCGGTTTGCCGTATCGAACGATGATTCTTTCAACCGGTGATATGGGCTTCGGCGCGGTTAAAACTTACGATATAGAAGTCTGGCTCCCGAGCCAGAAAACTTACCGCGAGATTTCCAGCTGTTCAAACTGCGGCGATTTTCAGTCGCGACGGATGAATCTGCGGTTTAAGCGCGCGGGCGGCGCAAAACCGGAATTCGCGCATACTTTGAACGGTTCGGGCTTAGCGGTCGGGCGCACCTGGATCGCCATTCTGGAAAATTATCAGCAGGCTGACGGCTCGATTTTGGTTCCCGAAGTTTTGCACCCGTATATGAACGGGCTTGAAAAAATCGAAGTTCAGTAAACACAGGCTGAAGCTGAATATATAAAAAAGGGACGCGAAAGTTAGATTACTTCGCGTCCCTTTTTTATTATTTTACCGGCATTAGATTTTCGTGCCGGTTCCCGGCATCGGGTTTGGTTTAAGTCCCGGGCTTGTTCCGGTAGTTCCGCCAATTCCACCAGTTCCGGTACTTGATCCGGTTGCACTTCCGCCGGTTAAGCCTTGAGCCTGCGCTTGATCGGTGACTGTCTTTTGAACTTCACCGGCAGCATTTTTAACTTCTTCGGTTAAGGTTTTTTGCGCTTCGCCCGCAACCTGTTTGACGCGGTCAACCAGGTCGCCTGCCGCGTCCTGAGCTTTTGCAAGCAGATTATCGCGCGTTTCGCCGAGCAATTGTCCTTCGTAACGTGTTGAAGGAATTGACATGCCGACTGCCGCGCCGATCGCCAAAGCTACGGCGCCGACGGCTAGCGGATTTTCGTCAATGTAATAATCATATTGCTCGCGAGCCGTAGAGCTCAAGTCTCCGACTTTTTCATAAGCGGTGCTGGCTGCGTTTGTAACGCCCGAATATGCATTTGACGCAACGCTTGTCACGCCCGAGTATGCTCCGCTTGCCGCGCTTGTCACGCCCTCGTATGCCGAACCGGCAACACCGGAAACGCTGTCCAGCGCGCCGCTTGCCGCGCCTGTCACGCTATTGTAAGCGCTGCCTGCGACATCGCCGATTCTTCCCTGCGTTGATACGCCCGATCCGGATTGCCCGCTGTGCCGGCGACGGTCTTCGCTGTCGTATTCGCTGTAACCGTAAGATCGCCGCTTGCTTCCGTAAGCGTTTTGATAAGCTAAAAGTCCGACTCCCAAACCGATTAAAACAAGCGGTAACGGATTGTTACGCGCTACTTTCCCCGCATTCGTATTTGATAATGTTTCCATAAATTTTCCCACCTTTCCTATAGTTGCTTCATATACAGATTCTTTTGCAGTATCAATCGCACTCGAAATATGTTCCGAAACCTGTTCTTTTACTACTTCAGAAATATCTTTAACCTGTTCGGAGATGTTCGAGAAACTGAGTTTTTCCTGAATCGCGTCGATGGTTTCGCCCATCTGACTGCGAGTTTCTTCGATTTGTTCCCGAATTTGTTCGGTTTCGGCAGACGTATCGTCCGCATCGGCATCTGTTGCCGCAGCGCCCGATACCGAGTAGTCATCCGGACGGGTTTCGAGATACGAATCCTGCGACGCTCCGATTGTGGTCGAAACTGCGTCGGGTTCCGTTGTATTTCTTAGCTCACTTGGTTTTTCAGCCATTGTGCATCCTCCTTAATCGTGTCAACCGTTTCGCGCGGTGTTAAATCCGTGTTTTTGAGTTTCGCCAGCGCGTTCGTAATCAGCGTATAAGCGACAATTCCGACGACTATTCCGACAATCGCCGCCGAGATCCAAGCCGATGTGACGTATTGCCAATCGGTTATTCTCGAAATCAACTGAGCTAAAGCCATAACTACGGCTGCTAAAATTACGAGCAATGCGGTATAACCGACTGCGCCGCCGGCAACCAGAAAGCCGACGTTTTTGCCGACTTTGGTTGCCTTGTTAGTTATTTCAACCTGCGCCAGGGCTACTTCCTGCCGAACTAATGTGCCGGTTTCGCTGGCGAGTTCGGAAAACAAATCACCGAGGCTGCGTTCTTCTTTTACAACTTGCTGCTGTGCCATCGCTAGATCCTCCTGTTTTCCGTTTTACGACGGATTTGTAGGTGTTTTCCCACCTGACGTAGATTTGTCACCGGTTGCGCCTGAAGTAAAACCGGATGAGCCTGTGCCTGAAGAACCTGAGGAACCCGATCCTGTCGAACTTGAAGTCGAGCTGTAATCAGTGGCTCCGGGGCTTGTATTGCCGGTTCCGGTCGAGCCGGTCGTTGAACCGGTTGATGTGCCGCCGGAAGTCGATCCCGAAGTCGAGCTGCCTGCCGTTGAGCTTCCCGAAGTCGAGCTGCCGGAGGTCGAACTGCCGGAAGTATTTACCGAGCCTGAGCCGGTCGAAGACGTGCCGGACGATCTCGATGTTCCCTGCGAGCCCGATCTCGACGTTTCATTTTTTGCTTCTAACAAAGGATTATTATGACTCGATCCTGTCATCTGACGCGGCGAGCCGTGGCTTCCGGTGCTGGAGCTTTTCAAAAATCTGGCTGCCAAAAGTCCAGCCGCAAAAGCGCCGCCGATAAAGACCGCCGGATTTCGACGAGCAAATTTTTCAACGTCGCTGATCATTGCGCGAACGTCGTTGCGCTCGAAATATCCGGAGATTTGTTCGACCTGCTGAGCTAAGGTATCAGTATATTTAGCGGCTGTGTCGGTTACGCCCGTTTGTTCGTCGGTTTCTTTCAGCGTCGAGCTGACCTGACGAATCGTGTCGGCAACTGTCGTTAAACCGCTTGCCAGATCGGTTTTCTTTTCTTCGATTTTTGTCGTGGCTTTTTCGGCTGCAACGCCGTAAGCCTGTCCGGCAGTGCTTTTCGCCTGATCAATCAAGCCTCTTGCCGTATCTTTAACGGTTTCGGTGTCAATGCCGCCTAAGCCTGATTGACCTGACGAACCCGTCGAACCGCCCGATGTCGAAGCAGCGCCGGAAGCCGATTGGCTTGAACCGGTTGAGCCGCTGCCCGTTTTATCGTTTCCTGCGCCGAAACTTCCGCCTGATGTTGCGTTTTGCGTGTCTTTATTTTTTTCGTCTATCATAATTTACCCCTTCTCGTATTATTTTTATTTAGTAAATCTTTTAAGAGATTTGAATTGTTGAAGATTCCGACCTCTTTTTCTTATTACAACTTTTGCTGTTGAAGGCTTATTCGTTAAACCTTTGTATTTATCTTTCAAATCCGGTTAATTTCTCGGTTTCGATTTCATTTTGAGTCAAAACAACGGCAAGTCTGAACAGTAAAGACTTGCCGTTTTTCTCAAAGATACTTCTGACTTAAAATTTCAAATTAAAGTCGTCCGAGCGGAGCATAAATTGTTCCGGTCGGCTGCAAAACATCCGTGTCTTCAACCGTTACAAAAAGACCGAAATCGGCAAGCGCGGTTTCGCCGCGAATTTCTGATTCCTGACGATTTCCGGCATTAATAATCTGTCCGATCTTCGTGTACTCTTTTGCCGGTGAAACAGCCCATAAAACATAGCGTTTTTGTTTCGGCGCTAACTTCATGTCGTCAAAACGCATTTTGATTTTTGTTACGCCCTGCTTGCTGTTATCGATGTACGCTTTTCCTTTTAATCCTTGTAATTCGCCTGAAAAATTAACGCGAATTTCCGTTTCGCCTTTTTCAAAGGTGCTTACTCCGAGAAGCGGAACTTCATATGTCGAAGCGACGGTCTGGCTGTTGGCAACTTGTTTTTCATCCGACAAAGCTGTTGTCGGTCGGTTAGCTACAACCGCAAAACCTTTCGGGACGGAGCTGCGGAAAACAACCGGCGTTGCCGGGTCGATCGCCGTTAATCCTTGTGTCGGGGAAAGAACCAGCATAAATTGGTTCATCGGCGTCGTAAATTCCGCTTTAGCCAAGCCGTTTTCAACCATTACAGGTCCTAAAAGCGTCGGCATGCCGGACGGATCAACCGCGTAAGCGTAGAAGCTCCTGGTGTCGCCGGTCACGCCGTTTATATCGAGGTAAACTTTTGTTCCGTCAGCCATTCGCATAACGCGAGCCATGCCTCTGGCGCCTGACATCGAGGGAGTTAATTCAACGCTTACTTCTTTACCGACCGGATATTCAATTACCGTATAACTGCCGTCTGCATTTTGAACAACATCCGTTCTGGTAGTTGTCGTTGTCGTCGTCGTTTTTTGAGTTGTATCCTGTGCTACAGCAAAGGTGGAAAGCGCGGCTGTTAAAACCAAGCCGCCGCTAAATTTTAAAATATTCTTGCTCTTCATAAATAAATCTCCTTGATAAAAATCAAATTGAGCGTAAAAAACACTATGTAAAAATTTCTTCGCAAGCATTGTGCCAAACGAATATAAGTATTTAATTTACAGGAGTTTATAGAAAATAAAAGGATTGTTTAGGAAGAAATAATCACTGTAGTGTATTGATTGAAGACATAGCTTGAGTCGATTATTTACGTCTTGTATTTCTTTCACTTAAGGCAGCTTCGGCGATATTCGAAACCCACCAGAACGCGCCTTTTGCGCCGAGATGTTTAAACATTAATTTAAAGACTTTCGGGTGAATCCGCGCTGTTTTCAGCAAAACCTGCTTAAACGAAGCGAAAGAGATTCTGTCTTGAAACATTTCACGGCTGATTTCTTCGTTTAAATTGCTCAAAGCCGCCATGACGGCGTTCATCGTTTCATTGACGACCGAAGATTCGCTGTTCGGTGTCGGGCGCATAAATTCAGCGAGGCTCGCCATCTGCGCAACGCGCGGTTCGTAGGAATTTATTTGCGATAAAGATTGTTCGTTGCAGGCGTTTTCCTTTAGCGCGAGCTCGGTCAGATTCGTCAATTTGCGAAGATTTCGAACGTGCGAGCCGAAGCCGCAAAACGTCAAGGGGCTCGATAATCCGGCGGCGTCACCGATCAGCAAAACTCTGTCGGTCGCCGTTTTTTTTACGTTTTTCCAGCCGTGATGATGAATGCTCGGAATGTACCCGAAAACCGGTTTGACAACGCGCCACGCGCCGTTTTTCATTTTATAATCGGGAAGCTTTTCAAAATATTCTTCAAACAGGCGGAACAGTGATTTGTCGGCTTTCGATTCGACGGCGTCGTAGAAAAAAAGATAAGTCGTGTATTCGTCGCGCGTCGGGTTTCCGGCAAAACCTTCCCAGATTAATTGCCGGTTGTCGGAGGCGTCTTCGGTCGAAACCAGGATTTCGCCGACGCTGAAATCAACTTCTTTTTCAGAAGTTCCGTGTCTGAATCCTTTAGCTACGGTGCCGACTGTCGGGCAAACGTGCGTAATTGATTTTCCGTTGTTGATCTGGCGCGAAACCGGCGAATTCGTCCCGGTCGCGTCAACGAATAATCTGGCGGCGAACATCTTTCGCCTGCCCGTTCCCGCGTCTTCGCATTCGATTGTTACTTTATCTTTGCCGGCAAAGGCGCGGATAAAACGAAGATTGTTGATGATTTTCGATTCGGTTTTTTTTAGTTTTTCGACGGCGATTCCAAGCAGTTTGTCCGCTTCAACTGCAACGTCGAGAACATTGTCCATATAAAGCCGCGGCGTTTTTATCCGCGAATTCCCGTCGTAAAATTTTACGAAACCGGTTTTATAACGATTGGCGACGGCTTTTTCGATTTCTTCGGGCGTGAAAAGTTCTGCGGCGACGAATTCCTGTAATTCTTCGTCCGAGATGTTCCAGTCGCGATGCGTTTTCCCGACCGTGTGCGCGTCGAAAACAAGCACTTTGCGTCCGAATTTTTTCGCCATTACGGCGGCGTGAAGAAGTCCGAGCGTTCCGCCGGCGTAGATGATTTCAAATTCGCCTTCGACGCTCGAATCCGCCGGTTCGGAATCGAAAACGACTTCATCCGTCTTTTGAGGATTTTCCCGAAAATCGTTCCAGCGCCGCTCGATTTCCCAGATTCTTTTCAGCCACATTTCGCGATTCGGCAGATACGCGAGATTTTCGACCAACTGAGGATATCGGCGGCGAATTTCGGCAAGATTAAATTGCTTTTCCCTTATGCTCATTTATTAAAACAGAAATTAAACGAAGTCGGACGGCAAATCATTAGTTAAAAAGTTAAAAAGTTTGCTCGCGAAACAGGCGAAAATCTCGAAAAAGAAACTACAGCAAAAATAACTGTTTAGAAACAAAATCATTTTCGCCTGTTTCGCCTGTTTCGCGGACACAAAGTCTTTAAGTTTAATAACAGGGAAAGATATTAAGTTTTTGCTTTAGCTTATTTTTCTTGTAAATCAAGCTTTTTTCGCCTCATTCCAGAGCGCGTCCATTTCCTGCAAATCGGACTGTTCCGGAGATTTCCCGTTTGTTTTTAATTTTTCTTCGATAAACGCGAATCTTTGACGAAACTTTCTGTTGGTTTTCTTGAGAGCCGTTTCGGCGTCAACGTCGAGTTTTCGCGCCAGATTTACCACGACGAAAAGCAGATCGCCGATTTCTTCCTCGATGTTTCCGTTTTTTTCATCGCGTTTGATGGCTTCTTTCAGTTCGATGGTTTCTTCGGTTAACTTATCGAAAACCTGCTCGACGTTTTCCCAGTCGAATTTTACTTTCGCGGCTTTTTTCGTCAGTTTCTGACCTTCTAAAAGCGCGGGAAAATGAACCGGAACGTCTTCTAAAATCGAGGATTTTTCTTTTTCGACTTTTCCGGACGCTTTTTGCTGGGCTTTTTTCAGATCGTCCCAGTTGTTTAAAACATCGTCGGCGGTTTTTAATTCCTTATCGCCGAAAACGTGCGGATGACGCAAAACGAGTTTTTCGGTTACGCCCGCGACGACTTCATCAATCGTAAAATCGCCTTTTTCTTTAGCGATCGTCGAATGAAAAACGACCTGCAAAAGCACGTCGCCCAGTTCTTCGCGCAGATTTCGCGTATCGCCCGTTTCAGCCGCTTCCTGAATCGCGTCGAACGTTTCGTAGCATTCCTCTAAAAGATATTGCGCAAGACTCGCGTAAGTTTGCTCGGCATCCCAGGGGCATCCGCCCGGAGCGCGCAGCCGCGCCATTACATCTACAAGCTCATCAAAATTTTTTGACATAATTTTCGGTTTTGACCGGAAGGGCAAGCCGCATACAAAAAGAATCGCTCGCCTTTACAGTCCCTCGTCGCTTACTTAATCTGATTTTGAATTTTTTTTCGTCAAAATGCTACTATCGAAATATAAATTTAGAAAACTTTAGGGGAAAAACAATGGTAGAAAGAGAAGAAGAACAACTCGAAATAAAAGTTACGGACCGCCGCAAATTTAATTTGGATGGAAGCATTCGCGAAGGCGTCGAAATAGAACCGGAAAAACCGAAAACCAAAGCCCCGGCGCCTCAACCGGCGGCTGAACCGGCGTCTCAATTTGCCGCTTCCGAAGCCGAAACAGCAAATCCCGCCGAAAATCTCGATGAAACGGAGTTTGACGAATCGGAAATTCCAGGCGCTGACGATCCTGCGAGTTTCGTTAACTTTCTTTCGACGCTTGCGACGAACGCCGCCGCTTCTTTAGGCGCGATGCCGCACCCTGCGACGGGGCAGCGCTCGGTCGATCTGGAAACCGGCAAATACTGGCTCGACGTTTTAGGAATGCTGACCGAGAAAACAAAAGGCAATCTTCACTCGCAGGAAGAGCGTCTTCTCGAAGGCATTCTGGGCGATTTGCGAATGCAGTACGTTCATCTGGTCCGCGCCTCCGAAGAAAAGCTCAAACAGCAAGCCGCGCAGAAATTTTCGGCAAACGACATTTTAGGTAAGAAATAGGCGGGAGTTGAAGCGAAGCCGGCAGACGGTTGCAGTAATTACGGGAAATTTGCAGATATCTGGAAGAGCATTTTCGGAACTTTCTGCGAATTTCCCCGCTTTCTGCAAGCTTTCCGCCGCTTTTCGCAAACTTTCCGGCAAACTCTTTTATGAAACTGACTTTTCTCGGCACCGGCACATCGACCGGAGTTCCATCGATCGGCTGCGATTGCGAAACCTGTCTGTCTGACGATCCGAAAGACAAGCGTCTGCGCGTCTCGGTTTTGATTGAACACGCCGATAAAAAAATCCTCGTCGATACTTCGATCGATTTCCGGCAGCAGGCTCTGCGCGCGAAAATCGGTTATCTCGACGCGGTTTTAATTACGCATTGCCACGTTGACCACGTTTTCGGGCTCGACGATATTCGCCCGCTCAATTTCCGATACGGCGCGATGCCGATCTACGCCGACGCGCTCGCGTGGAAAGATTTGCGCCGCATTTATCAATATATTTTCCAGCCGACGCATTTCGGCGGCGGTCTGCCGCAGCTCGTTCCGCACACGATCGAAAAGGGAGCGCCTTTCTCGATCGGCAAAGATTTACTCGTGACGCCGCTCGAAGTCATTCACGGCAAACTTCCGGTAATCGCGTATCGCTTTAACGATTTCGCATACGCGACCGATTTAAATTTCATCTCGGAAGAATCGATGGACGGCTTGCGCGATCTCGACGTTTTGGTGCTCGATTGCGTGCGCATCAAGCCGCACGCGACGCAT
>JAOAPX010000195.1 GCA_025463125.1 Acidobacteriota bacterium
CAAAAGTCGGCAGCCACGCCGTCACGCCCTGAGCCGCCAGAAATTGCGAGACTTTTCTCAAATCATCCGCCGTCGCCGAATTTACATCAACCCCGACCGCGCCGTGATTATGAATATCGATAAAGCCGGTAAAAACCGTCTGTTCTGCCAAATCTATTACTGCATCAACTTCCCGGCTTCGGCTTTGAGAATTAATTTCGTTAATTATTCCGTTATCAACTAGCAAAGATATATTAGCTGTTTTTTCATTCATTAAAGGGTCGGATACATTTTTCAATAAAATCGATTTCATATCAAGATTCTTCACTCCATAAAGATAAATTGCAAATGAAAAGTCCGCATTGCTTAATAACAATGCGGACAAAATAAAACAATGCGAAAACGAAAGACCTTAGAAATAAAACTTCACTGCGAATTGGAAAGTTCTCGGGTCACGAGTAGCCGTTACCTGTCCGAAATTTGTCGCAGTAATGTTAGTACTGATAGTTCTAAAGTTGGTTGTGTTGAAAACATTGTAAGATTCAGCCCGAAGCTGCAATCGCAGATTTTCGGTAAAGCGAATGTTTTTAGCCAATGTTAAATCGGTTCTAAACGTATTTGGTCCATTAATTACACCGCGCGGGGCAGAACCCGGTTTATTGGATAATCCGGTCGCTCCGGCAGCCGGATTAGGTTCAAAACAACTGGTGTTGAACCACTGTTGTTGCGTATGCGGAGCATTTTCATTCGGGTTGCAAAGAACATTCGGTCGACCACCCGCAACCAAAGCCGGAATAAAGCCTAAACCTGCCGGATCATATGCCGAAGTAGTAACGGTAAACGGCAATCCGGTGTTATAAGTTACTATTCCCGAAGCCTGCCATCCGCCCAGTATTTTTCCGACAAACCCGCGCTGCTCACTGTAAAAAGGCAACTCGTAAACATAATTCGCCGTGAAAATGTGACGGCGATCAAGGGTTGCCCGACCATATTCACTTTGAATATCATATGAATTTTGCGGTGCGGTAGAACGATCTGTTTGATTATTAGTCAAATTTTTCGACCATGTATAAGCGAAATTCACTTCCGAGCCACGGCTGAAACGATGCTTTGCGGATAGCTGCAAACTGTGATAGTTCGAGCCAAATCGCGGCTGAATAAGCGTTAGCGATTGATAGCCGCGATACGGTCTGATTTGATCGAGAATGCGAGTCGCCGCTGCGGAGAAAAAGGCTGTTCCCGGTTCTTGACAGCGAACCGTCGGAATCGTCGAAGCGCCGACGGCGCATTGAGAATTCAAAGCGGTTCCGGGAGCAAGTTCGTTAAGCTCAAATGCGCCAATCAAATTCGTGCCTTTTGATCCGTAATAACCGACGGTAATGATAGTGTCGGCGGTTAATTGCTGCTGCCAGTCCAGTGACCAATGCTGCATATACGGAGTTTTCCAGTCTGCCTGCAACCCGCGCAGATTAGGAGCTAATGCAGACGATGCGACAGAACAATTTCCTCCCGGAACAGGATTATCCAGTCGGACGCCCGAAACCGTACAGGTTTGCTGATACGGCGGATTTAACCCGATTTGCTGGAGCAATGTTCCGTTCAAAACCTGGTCATGATAAATGCCGTATCCGGTTCGTATTGAGGTTCTACCATTGCCGAACGGATCCCAAGCCAATCCGATACGCGGGGCAAAATCCATTTTCGGGGCGTCAACGACAAATTTACCGTATGGCGATTCAATCGGCGTACAATTAAAGTTTGCCGGACCGGTTGTATAGTTCTGCGAGTTAGCAATGATACCGTTACAGAAATTTTTTCCTGCCGCAACAACACGATTGCCGGCGCCAGTAACTAAAGGCGCTGCCGCTTGATTGAAAAGTTCAGGAACAAAATTTGTCAAACGACCGTTTTTATCCCACGGCGAACCGAAGAATGAATATCGAAGCCCGTAATACAAAGTAAGATTCGGGCGAATGCGCCATTCGTCCTGAGCAAACCATTCAAAGGTTTTCTGCCGCAGATCAGCCGTATAATCAAAGCTCGCCTGAGAAAATGAAACGTTTGTGCCGAGCAGGAAGTTTGCCCACTGCTGCTGAACGGTGTTGCCGCCCGGAGCGATAGTCGCCGCCGTGCCGCCCGGAGTATTGAAACCGCTGAAGAGTCCTTCATTGCTTCCGGCTAAAGCGTTTTCATTTTTTCGATACAATGAATAAATCGCACCGAATTTCATCGTGTGGCTGCCGGCAATCCAGGTAAAACTGCCGCTGAAGTTTTGCTTGTTCGAGAAGTTATCATACGGACCGAAACCTTGCAGCGCGCTGAATCCGTTGCCCGAAATTGTCGGTACCCGGTCGCGTTGAACCGCATATGGCAGCGGCGGAGCAATCGGCGAATTAGACAAAGCCAGCAAACCGACGTTTTCGCTTAAAATCGCGCCATATCCATAAGTATAACGTCCTTCGACAATCATATTCTGATTCAACGCATACGTAGATTGGAAAGTGTGTGTTCTGCCCGGTGAATTTGTTCTGGTAGTCGAAACTCCGGGAAGTCCGGAACCGCTGGAAAACAGTGAGTTTGCATCTTCGGTCGGAATTTTGTCATTTTGGAAACGATAATAAGCCGACCATTTATCGCTGAAACTGTGATCGAGCTTAAAAATTTCCTGACGAAACTTCGACTCGCTGAAGGTCGGAAAATTCAACCCGAAACCGGTAGCTGAATTCGGCAGCGGTAATTTATTATAAATGTTTGTCAGATATTGCTGTGCGACCGGATTAATCGGTCTGACATTCGTAAGAGGGGTTCCTGTCGGCAATACTTCCGAACAAACGCCCGCCGTCACCTGTAAACAAATAGGAGCTGTAAAAACGCCCTGTCTTAAACCGGCGCTCGGAACGGTGGAGACCAACGTCGGATAGCGCAAGTCTTTTCTGAATTCTTGCGAGAAGAAGAAAAAGGTTCTGTCATATCGCTTGAAGTAGCTTTCGTCCGGATTCGCTTCGCCGAATCTGAGAAAGTAAATCGGTCCGCCGAGTGTCCAACCGTAATTATTATAACGGAACGGGCGTCGTTTGGCTTTGCCGTTTTCGTCTATTCCGGCTGAACGGGTTTGATTGGTAAAGTAGTCATTTGCATTAAACGCTTCATTTCGGATGAATTCATAAAGCGTTCCGCTGAAACGATCCGTGCCGCTTCGGGTGACGACGTTGACCTGTCCGCCGCCGCTTCTGCCGGACTCAGCCGGGTAAAGAGAACGCAAGATTCTAAATTCGCCGATGGAATCAACGCTCGGATAAGCCTGAATCGTGATGTTCGATCCGCGGTCGGTTACGTCCGCTCCGTCAACAGTAAATGTATTTTGACTGCTGCGCGCGCCGTTAACCGAAAGATTTATCGTATTTGCTTGTCCGTCGGGGTTTGTAGTTCCTACATAAACCTGATCGGCGAGGTCTGACGAAACGCCCGGAGCGAGCGCGACGAGCTGCACGAAGTTTCTGTTATTGAGCGAAAGTTCTCGAACCTGATCGCCGCTGATAATCGTTCCGGCGGTAGGCGTTGAAAGCTCGACCGCTACTTGATCCGATTCGACCGTAACAGTTTCCGAAATATTTCCCGCTTCCAGTTGGACATCAACCGTTCGGCGCTGACCGACATCAACTTTTACATCCGTATTAATAGATTTTTTAAAGTTTGTCGCTTCTACCGTGACTATATACGTGCTGATAGGCAAGCTCGGTGCGGAAAATTCGCCGCTGTCGTTTGTCGTTGCGCTGCGAATGACAATATCGTTCTTAGACGGGTCGCTAATAGTAACAGTCGCGCCAGCAACAGGCGCGCCGGCACTGTCCCGAACAGTACCGATAATAGAGCCGGTAATTTCTTGTGCTGAAATTATTCCGGAAAAACAAAAAGTTAAAATCATCGCGGTACAAATTCCGCTGATGGTTTGACTAAATTTCTTATTCATAGCCTTTCTTCCTTCTTTTCAAAAGATTCAAAATTCAAAAGATTCAAAAACCTGTTTTTATTGCCTGCCATTAGTTTTCTTTAGATTTTCGGAGATTTCTTCAAAATTTCGTTATGGATACCAGCACGGAAACTTAACCGATAAATCTAAAAAGCCCTTAGTTTGTGTTTGTTATTACGGAAAATGAAATGTTCTTAAGGTTATAAACCAAAATCAGATTATTTGTAAAGCAAAAATGATGCCCGACGCGTGGTAAACTCGGACAGAGCCTTTTGCCAGGCTTTTTCGATTTCTTCTGCCGCGTCGCCGCGTTGTAAGCGGTCGAAGCTTTCCTGATTGACGATCAAATTCAGATATTTTTCCAGTTTCCATTCGGTCGGGTAAATTTTTCGCAGCGCGGCGGCGATTTCAATTCCTGTCCGCACCGGGTCAAACTGCGCTCGATTGGTAATAACCAGATTTATCCCGCCGAGATTTTCATTTTTGAAAACCGAAGCGTTGGGCTTGAATTTAATCGGGACAAAGCGAACGCCGCGCAGGTTTTTCTCGTTCAGATGTTCCGCCAGCCGGCGCCCGTCAATCCAAGGCGCGCCGATCACTTCAAACGGCGTGTCGGTTCCGCGACCGACCGATAAATTCGTGTATTCCAGCAACCCGACTCCCGGATAAAGCGTTGCTTCTGTAAGACTTCTCATATTCGGCGAAGGATTTATCCAGGTTTGATTCGTTTGGTCGAACCACATCGAACGCGTCCAGTTTTCCATTTTTACGACGCGAACGTCGGCGTTGATTTTTCTTTCCGCGTTGATCATCCGCGCCAGCTCGCCGATCGTCATTCCGTGACGAACGGGAATTGTGTGCGTGGCGACGAATGTAAGCTTGTCGGCATCGGCGACGGCACCCGATACGTCCGTGCCGTTTATCGGGTTTGTCCGGTCTAAAACGAACACGGGTTTGCCGGCTTTCGCCGCTTCTTCCATCACGTTTTGAAGCGTCGAAATATACGTGTAAAAACGCACGCCGACATCCTGAATATCGAAAACCAGCGCGTCCAAATCTTTCAAATGCTCGGGTTTCGGGCGTCGCGTTTCGCCGTACAGCGAATAAATCGGCAAGCCGGTTTTCTCGTCTTTCGAATCGTTGATTTTTTCCTGATCGAGCTCGCCGCGAATGCCGTGTTCGGGAGCGAAAAGCGCGACTAATTTCGTGTTTTTCGCTCCGTTTAAAATGTCTATTGTTGGCACGCCAAACAAATTTCTGCCCGTGTGATTCGTCACAAGCCCGACGCGCAAGCCGTTTAATTCCTTAAAGCCGTTTTTTTCGAGAACGTCGACGCCGTTCAAAACGGTTTGATTCGTTGTTCGCTGCTCGCCCGCCGCCGAAGCGCGTCTTGAATTTTCCACCGTTTCTTTAAATTTCGGAATTTGCGCCGCGACAATCGAATTGTAATGAGCTTCGGCTTCGCGGAATTTTTCGATTGCCGTATCGTCAATTGCAGATGCCGCGACCGTTGCAACCCTTGCGCGCAAAGGTGTTACATCTCCTTTTCCGTCCGGGTGAACGCGGTTCGACATAAAGACGACAAAGGTGTTTGAAACGCGGTCGATCCAGACGCTCGTTCCGGTAAATCCGGTGTGCCCGAACGAGCCGAGCGGTAAAAGCTCGCCGCGATTAGACGAAAACGAAGTGTTCATATCCCAGCCGAGCCCGCGCGTATCGCCGGTTTCGCTGACAACGTAAGGCGCGGTCATTCGGGCAACGGTTTGCGCCGACAAAACGCGTTTGCCGTCCAAGATTCCGCCGTTCAAAATCATCTGGCAATAACGCGCCAGATCGTCGGCGGTCGAAAAAAGCCCGGCGTGTCCGGCAACTCCGCCCATTCGGAAAGCCGTCGGGTCGTGGACGATTCCATAAAGAACGGCTTCTCCTTTCCAATCCTTTGTTTCCGAAGTCCCGCCGAGATAGCTTTGTTGTCCATTGTATTTTTCTGTCTTTGCAATCCTAGAAAATGATTTGTCAGGATTAACTGAATTTCTATGGTCGTAAACTCCCCCAACACCAAATGATAGTGATTGAAAATCTCTAAAACCCGAATCTTTAGCTTCTAATGCAGAAAAAGTTTGACTAGAAAATTTATCCAAACTTAGTTTAGTTACGCGCTCAACAATCTCGCCAAGCACAATAAAACCAATGTCCGAATAAACAAATCGCGTTCCCGACGGATTGCGGAGTTTTTCTTTTTTTAACGCCGCGAGCATTCCT
>JAOAPX010000003.1 GCA_025463125.1 Acidobacteriota bacterium
AATTGAAATTTTTGAAAAGATGGGAGAAGACTTAAATTCGGCTGATTATATAAAGCCAAGTAATGATGATGTTTGGGAGTTTATTGGAAGAATTAAGAACTGGTTCACAAACCCGAATCGAAAAGGAATTCCTGATTAATAAAATTTTGAAAACTGCGACCTTGAAGCACGTTGAATATCACAAACCGCTGATAATTTAGAGCGAACTTTGGATAATTTTGGAAAAGATATTCTCACCATTGCAAGCCGCGCTTTTGTCGTAGGCGATTCGGCGTAAGTTTAAGCGGTAAAAGTTATGTTAAAATCCTGAAACGAGGTGAAATTATGACATCGGAAGAAGCTTTGTTGGAAAAGTTTAAGGTTTTGCCCGCGCACCGTCAGCAGGAATTGTTGGATTTTGCCGAGTTTCTGGAAAGCAAGGAAGCGATTAAGCGCCCGCGTCGTTCTTTGAAAGGCGCTTTGGCAGACTTAAATATAAAAATAACCGAAGAAGATATTCGAGAAGCGCGAAACGAGATGTGGCGCGGTTATACGCAGGATACCGAAAACGAGAAATAATTTATGGCGGATATTGTCATTGATACTCACGTTGCGATTTGGTATTTTGCCGACGCCTCGCAACTCTCAACACCTGCCGAAACAGCGATTGATAATGCCGAAGCAAACGCAATTATATTTGTTTCTTCAGTAACTATCATTGAACTTATCTATCTGATTGAAAAAGGAAAAATTCCGCAAGATGTTTTAGATTTGCTGCGTAACGCGCTGGACGATGTAACAACTGCTTTTCGTTTGATTGAAATCAGCCGCGAAATTGCCGATGAAGTTGGAAATGTTCTGCGCTCGACTGTTCCCGATATGCCTGACCGAATTATTGCCGCGACCGCTTTGCATTTGAATTTGCCGCTGATTACTAAAGATTCGAAAATTCAGTCTCTGCAAAATATAAATACTGTTTGGTAAAAGATTTTTAGTGATTTGCCGGTTTTGAAGCTTCGGCAGGAATTTATTCGTAATTATTTATTAATCATCATTCAAACGTTCTTGCTTACAAAAGTTGTTACAAAGTAAACTAAACGCATCTAGTTTGAAATCATCAAAATAATCCGGAGAAAATTATGAAACGATTTTTGTCTGCGCTCGTCGCGGCTGCCATTTTGGTTACATTTTCGGGCGTCAGTGTAAATGCACAACAGTTGACAGGTGATGCGGCGCTGGTTGCTCGTGCGCAAAAGATTCACCGCGATGTGATTACGATTGACACGCATAACGATATTGATACGAAAAACTTTACAGACGCGGTCAATTACACGCAGGATTTGCCGACGCAGGTCAATCTGCCGAAGATGAAGCAGGGCGGGCTCGATGTTTCGTGGCTGATCGTTTATACGGGTCAGGGCGAACTTAATGAAGAAGGTTATAAAAAAGCTTACGCCAACGCGATTGATAAATTTGACGCCATCGACCGTTTGACAAAGAAATTCGCGCCCGGGCAAATCGAACTGGCGCTGACTTCAAAAGACGTTCGGCGCATCAGCAAGGCGGGAAAACTCGTGGCGATGATCGGCGTCGAAAACGCTTATCCGATCGGAACGGATTTATCGCGCATCAAGTATTTCGCCGAGCGCGGCGCGCGTTATATGTCGCTCTCGCATAACGGTCACAGCCAGCTTTCCGATTCGAACACGGGCGAGCGAGACAACGTCTGGCTGCACAACGGTTTGAGCGAGCTCGGCAAAAAAGCGGTTGCCGAGATGAACAAATGGGGAATCATCGTAGACGTTTCGCATCCTTCGAAACAGGCGAACATCCAGGCGATCCGGCTTTCGAAAGCGCCGGTCATCGCTTCGCATTCATCGGCTCGCGCGCTTTGCGATCACAGCCGCAATCTCGACGACGAACAGCTTGAATTGATTAAAAACAACGGCGGAGTCGTTCAGACGGTCGCGTTTCGCGGTTACGTCAACAAGGAAAAAAGCGATTTGCGGGCGAAAATGACCGCCGAAATATTAAAAGAACTCGCCGGAAAAGAAGGCTTTAATGTGCTCGAACGCGCGGACGTCTTGAAACTGCCCGAAACCGAGCGAGCCGATTACGGAACAAAGCTCACGGCTTTTCGAACAAAATTCAGACCTGTTATAAATGAGCGCTTGAAATCGGTCGCGCCCGACGTCAGCGTCAAAGATTTTGTCGATCACATCGATTATATGGTGAAAAAGATCGGCATCGACCACGTCGGCATCAGCTCGGATTTCGACGGCGGCGGCGGCATCGAAGGCTGGGACAACGCTTCGGAAACTTTCAACGTGACGCTCGAACTCGTTCGCCGCGGCTACACCGAAAAACAAATCGCCAAACTCTGGAGCGGCAATCTTTTGCGCGTTTTAGACCAGGTGCAGAAAGTCGCCAAACAAATGCAGAAACAAGGTTAATCGTTAAAATACGCGCCGGCGAAAAAGCAAAAGAAAAGCCCGTGAAACGTTATGCTTCACGGGCTTTTGACTTATTAAAAAGTCAGAAAAACTTAATATCTTTTGATTCTGACGTATTTCTTTTTCTTCGGTCTTAATTTGTACGTGTAAAGAGCCGAACCGCCTAAGCCTGCCGCGCCGCCAATCAGCGCGCCTTTTCTGCCGCCGATTAATCCGCCGATAAGAGCGCCTGCGCCCGTTCCGACAGCCATGTTAACACGGTTGCGGTGACGACGATAAAAGCTCGGTTTCCTGGTTCTGACATAACGCACGCGCCCGTTTCGACCGACGACGCGCCTGGCATACATCTTCTGCGCTTCAGCCGTAATTGGAAGCATCAGCGGAACTAAGCCGACCACTAATGTCATCATGATAAATGTAATTACAAATTTTTTCATTTCCTTATTTTACCCGTTATGTATTTTTTTTTATTGTAAAATTAAAGCTGCGTCTAATTATTACAATTAAAAATTAACTAGCAATTGCGATGCCATTTCAGAAACGGCATATTTGTTGTGTTTTTACACTTTTTTGAAGAAAATTGTAACCATATCGTGCACAGCGTGTTCTATTTGGTACTAAATTTTCGCTGAACGCGGGTTTTAATTATCCTTTAACTGTTTTGACGCTTATGGAAAAGCGCGTCGATGAAGAATTCATCGACGATTCCGCGCACGCTGCGCAAAATAACCGGAGTAAACGGATATTTTTTATAATAAATAATTACCGGTATTTATCAGCCTTTGAAAAAATATTCGGGCGGGGCAAAACTCTTCCCGGTTTTGTCCGTTCTATTTGAACTTTCGTTGAGAGACAAAAAAAACGGCAGATGAAAAATTCAAATAGAATTTCATCTGCCGGATTTACAAAAAATATAATCGTAATTTACGACGAAAGATATTGTTCGAGAATAGGCTCAAGATTATTAAAATCGAGCGGTTTATTAATTAGGTCATCGCAGCCGGCTTCAATTGCCCGTCGATAATAGGAATTACCATAAGCGGTCACGGCTATAATCGGCACTTTGCCGAAGCCGTCAAATTTCCTGATAATTTGCGTTGCGGTTAACCCGTCCATATTCGGAAGCGATAAATCCATCAGAATAAGATCGGGATGATTTCGTTTGACGCTTTCGACGGCTTCATTTCCGTCTGCTGCTTCGATGACATCGTAGCCGAATCTTTGAAGCAGAAACTTCATCATCGTGCGAATATCAGCGTAATCTTCAACAATCAATACGGTTTTTGGCATATCTTTATTAACACAAACAACCTAAACTATTTAATATCATACAAAAAGCATTTCACAATTGCCACTAATTTTTATTAGTTTTAAGAAAACCGGGGATTCCTTTTTGAGTCGTAAAACGAAAACGCAATTATTAAACCGGCAAAAACGTCTTATTTTTAACACTTGGCGCGTAATGCCGGAGCGTAAAATTTCATAAATAAAACGCCGAAAAATATTTTAAAGATATTAACTTTGATCGGCTGCCGGAATGTTTCGGAAGCTTTCAGCAAAGCGATTTTCAGATTTTTCCCGAAGCAGTTTGTTTTGAAGGTAAATCGAGTTTATTATTTGTGATTTCGGA
>JAOAPX010000011.1 GCA_025463125.1 Acidobacteriota bacterium
AAAACAAAAACTCTGCCCGTAACGCTCCATTCTTCTTTCGAATCTTTCAGTTCCCTGACCGCGCCGCGCAAAGTTTGCGTTGCGCTAAGAAAAATCCGCGCGGGTTTCGGCAAAATCACCGTTTGATCTTTTTTAAAAGCAAACGATTCTTTGTACTCCTCGATTTCGACTGGCAAACCATTAACGCGAAAATCATGAAAAGTGAGAAAATCGACCTGACCGTTTTGCCGCAAACCGGAAATTTCCGCCGAAAGTTCGAGCGTGATGCCTGTCAGAGAAACTTCCGCGAGAACCGGTTCGCCGACTTTTACAAACGCTTCGGATCGGCTTTTCGTACCGGTTTTCACGGCGTCGGTTTTAACCGAAACATCGGCTTGATAAACTTTGTAGCCGCGAATTTTGTCGGGCAAGTCCTGGGCGGAGAGCGGAACTGTAAAAAGCAGTAAAAAAAGACAAAAAGACAAAAAAACCGGCGTTCTTTTTGTGATTGAATTAACGTTTGACGCGAAAAAAAACAGTTTCAGATAAAAAAACAGCTTTAGATACGGAAAAGCATTTAAAGAAATTTGTGTCGATCGGTGTTTCATTTTTTCGAGCGTCAAGCGGGCAGAAAAATCTCAAATCTCGCGCCTTTGCCGCTTTCGCTTTTGATGCCGATTCGCCCGCCCGCGTTTTCGACGGCATTTTTCACCGCATCCAAACCGACGCCGCGACCGGATACGTCCGACACGTTTTCGGCGGTGGAAAATTCCGGTGCGAAGATCAAGTTCATAACATCTTCGTCGCTTAAAAAAGCGTTTTCCGCGAAAAGATTTTTCGCCGCGGCAACGGATCGCACCTTTTCGAGATCGACGCCTTTGCCGTTGTCGGAAACTGTCAGCGAAATTCCGTTTTCCGCGCGCTTTGCCTCAATAGAAACAATTCCGCGCCGCTCGATGCCGTGATCGACGGCATTGCGAACAAGATGCAAAAGCGCGTCGAAAACCGTCTTAACTGAAGAATTTGAAAGACTTACATCACCGGCTGCAATTTCAAACTCGATGTCTTTTTCAAGTTTTTTCGCAAGCTTTTCGCCGTACGCCGCGATTTGCGACAAAACGTTTTGAAAATCGATATTTAAATCTTTGACGGCGGTTTTAGCGGTGATGCGAGCAGAAAACCGTTCCGTGTGTTTCCGAAGCTCCTCAATATTTTCCGCGCTTGCGAAATAAATATTAAAGCCGATCTTGCCCGTATCTTTAAGCTTGCCCGGAAGCGCGGCGATAACTTCGCCTTTTTCATCAAGAATTTGCCTCAGGGTTTTATAATCTTCGGCGAATTTCGTCATTTCAAAACCCGCTTCGGCGCAAAAGATATTTTGATTACCCGAGAGCGCGGCTAAAGCCTTTCTTTTTTCCTGTTCGGAAAATTGATCGAAATACTCGTCTCGAACCAGACCGGCAAACGTTTCGGAAAAATCTTTCGATATTTGCGGCTCGCCCGATTCTTGACGCGGCGCTTCGCCCGCATCTTTTTCCCTGAGAGCCAAGATCAGGCGGCGGATAGTTTCGCTTAAATTTTTCGAATTTTTATCGTTATCGTCGGAAAAATCTTTGACCGACAAGGTTTGTTCAAACAAATGCGCCGTGCGGGCGGCGCTTTCAAGCCCGAAGGTTTGCGCCGTTCCCTTTATCGTGTGAACGGCGCGAAAAGCTTCGCGCCGCCAATCCTCGCTGTAACCGCCGGAAAGGCGGCGCTGCAAAATTGTCAGTTTGTTGATTGATTCGGCAAGAAAATGTTGCTGTAGATCATTCATTCGGCTTGCGCGGATGAAACGCGCGTTTTTCCGTTTGTGTCGGTGCCAGTTTTTGTTTCGTCAGATGTTTTTTCCAGATCGTGCTTGATAGCGTCGAGAATACCGTTGATAAACTGCGTGGCTTCAAAAGTAGAAAAACGGCGAGCGATTTCGAGCGCTTCGTTGATAATCACCGTGTGCGGAGTTTCTTCGAATAAAAATTCGTAAACAGCCAGGCGAAGCACGTTGCGGTCAACAATCGCCATTCGTTCGATGCGCCAATGCTCTGCGCGAGTTTTTATTCTTTCGTCAATCGTTTCGAGTTCGCGAAGCGTTCCAAGCGCCAGATTATTGGCGAACTCCTGCGTTTTCTGATCGATAACGGTTTCGCCGAGCTCGTCCCAATAATTGCTCGTCAAAACCCGATCAACCGCTTTACCGACATCCGCCGCAAACAGCATCTGCAAAGCGCACTCGCGTGCTTTACGTCGTGTTCCCATAAACCTAACTTAAACGACGTGCGGAAAAACCTTTTCCTTGCCTTTGGTTTGTTTTTCTCCGCTGCCCATTTCCTTATATAAGTTGACGATTTCGACTGCCGACATCGCCACTTCAAAACCTTTATTTCCGGCTTTTACACCGGCGCGATTGATTGCCTGTTCGAGCGTATCGGTCGTAACGACGCCGAACAAAACCGGAACTCCGGTTTGCATCGAAACGCTCGCCAAACCTTTCGCCGCTTCACCGGCGACGTAATCGAAATGCGGAGTTTCGCCGCGAATAACCGTTCCGATACCGATGACCGCGTCGAATTCGCCGGTTTGAGCAACCTTTAAAGCCGTCAAAGGCAATTCATACGAGCCAGGCACTTTGTAAATTTCAATTGCCGATTCTTCGGCGCCCAATCGTTCGAGCGCGTCGAGCGCTCCTTCGACGAGTTTCGATGTCAGAAAATCGTTCCAGCGCGATGCTACTATCGCAAAGCGAAAGCCTTCGGCGTTTAATCGTCCCTGATGAACTTTAGGTTGCAAAAATTTTCACCTCTATCCAAGCAAAATTGCCAGCTTCAAGTATAGAAACGCTCGACCGGATTGACAAGCTTAAAAATCGTTTTACAAAAATGCATTGAGTATCGCAGAATAATGCAGGATTTTAAAATTCGCGGAAAATCTTTTTAAGCGGCGAGCGAAACGAAAATCTTCAGTTCCGAATTTCGCGTCGCTGTTTATCCTGCAATTTGAGATTTTACATTTATTTTACTCTTTATATGTCATATGCCTCAGCAATTTATCGAAACGGAAGAAACATTGATAATTGAAACGCCCGAGCGCGTTCCGCTCGCTTTTGCGCTCGCTTCGATCGGCAATCGCTTTTTAGCCGTCGCCATCGATCACGGCATTCAGTATTTTTCGATTTTTACGATTGCGTGGGCTTTTCTAAGCTTGTTGGGAATGAGCGATCCGGCAGCCGGCGGCAGCGCGCCTGCGACGCCTTTGAGCGAAATGCCGAAATGGACGATCGCGCTTTTAATTATCACGGTTTTTTTGATTTTTTCCGGTTATTTTATTCTTTTCGAATGGCTCTGGAACGGGCAGACGCCGGGAAAACGATTGTTAAAACTGCGCGTTATCCGCGAAGACGGGCGCCCGATCACGCTCTGGGAAGCCATTGCGCGCAATCTTCTGCGAATTTTCGACGCCGTGCCCGGATTCGTTCTGCCGGTTTATTCGATCGGATTGATTTCGATATTTTTAAGCAGCCGCGACCAGCGCATCGGCGATATGTTTGCCGGAACGGTCGTCGTTCGCGAACGAACGGATGAAGCGCCGACCTTTGCCGAAACTTTTTCAAATCCGATCAGCGACGCGGCTTTCCGACGAGTTTGCAAGCCGACGGACTTTCAGGCGAATATTAATTTATTGACCGAAAGCGAAATCGAAGTCGTCGAAAGCTTTCTGCGGCGCCGGTGGGATTTGACCGATAAACAAAGGCTCTGGATGGGCTGGCGCGTCGCTCTGCCGATAATGTTTAAGCTCAAGCCGAACTATGATTTGCAGACGTTTACATACGAAGGTTTTTTAGAAGAGATCGTTCATCGCTTTCACGCCCGGCAGCGTTTTTTGAATTGATGTTTTTGCCGTAAAACAAGTAAAAATGTTATTTTTTACGCAGCGGAAGATTTACGAAAATCTTCGAGTAATTCGAATAAATTGTGAAAAGACACATTTTAATAACCGGCGGCGCGGGATTTATCGGTTCGCATCTAGTCGACCGCCTTCTTTCGGAAAAATCCTGGCAAGTTTCCGTCGTTGATAATTTAAACGATTTCTACTCACCTCAAATCAAGCGCGACAACATCGGCAAGCATTTGAATTCACCGGAATTTTCTTTGTACGAAGCCGATATTCGCTGCCGCGAAAGCTTGCGGCGCGTTTTCGCCGCAGAAAAATACGAAGCGATCGTGCATCTCGCCGCCTGCGCCGGAGTTCAATCTTCGCTCGCGAATCCGGCGCTGTATGTTCAAACCAATGTCGACGGGACTTTGAACGTCTTGGAGCTGGCGAGAGAATTCGGCGTCCGGCAATTCGTCTTCGGTTCGTCTTCGAGCATTTACGGCATCAACTGCAAAATCCCGTTTTCCGAGGAAGACAAAATATCCAAAACCATTTCGCCGTACGCGGCGACAAAAGCGGCGGGCGAAATGCTCTGCCACACATACTCGCATCTTTACGATATTCGCACCGTTTGCCTGAGATTTTTCACCGTTTACGGAGCGCGCCAGCGACCGGATTTGGCGATTCATAAATTTTCGCGCATGATTTGGCAAAATCTGCCCGTGACGATGTTCGGCGACGGAACGACGCGGCGCGATTACACGTATATCGACGATATTATCGAAGGCATTCGCGCGGCGATCGATTACCGGAAATCCGTTCACGAAATTTTTAATTTAGGCGAATCGCAAACCGTAGAATTAAGGTATCTGATCGAGCTTCTCGAAAAAAATCTCGGCATAAAAGCCATTGTCGAAAAACACGGTTTACAGCCGGGCGACGTTCCCGTAACGTTTGCCGATATTTCAAAAGCGAAACAAATACTCGGCTACAACCCGCAGACGAAAATCGAAGACGGCATTCCGAAATTCGTCCGCTGGTTTCGCGAAAATCGCGGATTAAGCTTCGTTGAAAGCGCTTTGTAAAACGGTACCGCAAACTTTTACAAAGCTGCAAACTGTGAAGCTTCCCGGTAAAAGCCGCTGCTTATGAAAGCTTTCGCGCCTCTCTTTTAAAGCGGTTTCCTGTCAATTCTCCCTGCAAAAGTCTTTGCAAAAGATTTACGCGCTTCAAAGCATATTTTTAATGCGCGGCGGCATCATAAATCCGTAACAATTATGTTCTATGGAGGCGTTTTATGCTTTTGATGCGAACGAAAAGTTTTCTGCCGGTTCTGTTTGTTTTTCTTTTTTTACTAACGGGCGCTTCGGCGCAATCGGGTCGCTCCGTGCAAAAGGACGACGATACGGAGAAGGTTTTTACAGAGGAAATCAAGCTCAATGTTCTGGCTTTTGACAACGATGGAAAGTTTGCGTCGGGCGTCACAAAGGAAGATCTGGTCATTAGCGAAAACAACGTTCTGCATCAGGCGAGCAGCATCCGGCGCATTCCCGCAAATGTCTTGATTGTAATGGATACGGGCGGCGAAATGCGCCGGGTCAAAAACATCAATCAAACTCGCAATGCGGCGAAAGGCATCGTCAGCGCTTTAAAGCCGGGCGATTCCATAGCCGTTATGCAGTATCACGACCGCGCTGAAATCATCGCCGAATGGACAACCGACAAAGCTGCCGTTTTAAACATTCTCGACAAAAAAACGAATTTCGGAAAACGCTCGACGTTCGTTAACGCTTTGAATTTAGCCGCCGACTTTTTGCAGAAAAATCCGCTCGACAACAAGCATCTCGTGCTGATATCCGACGGAACCGACAGCGCCGCGACTCAGGCTGAAAAAGACTCGGCGCTGCGCAAATTGCTTTCGACCGATATAAACGTTCACGTTATCAGTTATACGAGAATGGAAACGATTGACATTGAGCCGCGCGCGAAAGGCGTTTCCAAAACTCCGCCGCCGCCGGCGATGCCCGCCGAAATAGCCTCGACGCTGCCGAATGGCGTGCGCGACATCGCCACAGCGCCGAAAATCGGTCCGACAATAAATCTCGACCGCGAGATGCTGAAAAAGCTACGTGAAAGAAAGCAGGATTTACAGCAAAGCGAAAAATCGCTTTTCGCTTTAGCCGAAAACACGAACGGCGAGTTCGTTCTGCCCGAAACGATCGAAGAGATGCTCGGAAAATCGGCGCTCGTCGCCCGTATTATCGATTCGAGCTACGTTGTGACTTACGTTCCGAAACGCGCTTTAAGCGAAGCGGCTTCGGCTGAAGAACGCAACATCGTAGTTTCCTCGAAACGCCCCGGATTACAGATCGAAGCAAGACGAAAATTAATCGTCAACGGCGGTAATCAATAAAAGTTTCCGCCGGTTTAATGTGCTTCTCGAATGATTTTTTCAAAAAAGCGAAAGTCTTTATATAGTAAAAGCTATAGTAGAAGCGCAGTCGAAATAAATTACAGTCCCGACAAAGCCGAGTAAAAAAAATCTGAAAAATCACACAACTGCCGTCGAGTTTTGCGAGTCTGTAAACTTGACTTTAATTAGAATTAGAATTATTCTAACTCTAATTCAGGAACACAATGAACGTAATAGAAAACATAAAAGAATTAGGTTTAACCAAGCAGCGCGAAGTTATTTTGCAGGTTATCCGCGAAGCTGACGAACATTTAACGGCAAACGAGGTTTTCGATAAAGCGAAACGGCATTTACCGACGATTTCGTTTGCGACCGTATACAATTCTCTGCGTTATTTAAAGGACGCGGGACATATCGGCGAAATCAGCTTCGGCAACGGCGCAAGTCGTTTCGATTCGATGACTACGCGCCACGACCACGCGCTTTGCACGCGGTGCGGAAGGCTTGTGGATATGGAACTCGAGTTGCCCGAAGAGCTTTACCGGCTGGCAGCGCAGTTTTCCAAATTCAAACCTGAATCTTTAGAGCTTACTTTGCGTGGATTGTGTCCCGAATGCAGTAATAATTAATTTTTTAACTAGTAGAGGAGATATTTTTTAGATGTCAACAGCAACAGGAACTGCAGTGGAAACTGCGAAAACGGCAACCATTGCAATAGTCGGACAACCGGCACCGGATTTTAACATGCCTTCAACCAAAAATATGGAAACCCTGGCGGAAAACGTCACGCTTTCCGATTATAAAGGAAAATGGTTGATTTTATTGTTTTATCCGCTTGATTTTACGTTTGTTTGCCCGACGGAATTGACGGCTTTTTCAGACCGGCTTGATGAACTTCAAGGCATCGGCGCTGAAGTTATCGGCATTTCGACCGATTCGGTTCACTCGCACCGCGCGTGGATCAAAACTCCGCGCGATCAAAACGGCGTAGCGGATTTGCAGTACCCGCTCGCGTCGGACGTCGGCGGTAAATTAGCCCGTCAATATAATATTCTGGTTGAAGAAGAAGGAATCGCGCTGCGCGGTTTGTACATTATCAACCCGGAAGGCGTTTTGCAGTATGCCGTCGTTCACGATCTGAACATCGGTCGCTCGGTTGACGAAACACTGCGCGTTTTGCAGGGGCTTCAAACCGGCGGTCTGTGCTCGGCTGACTGGACGCCGGGACAGGAAAATTTGAAAGTATAACTTTCGAAAGCGGTCATCAAGTCCGCTAAACTTAAACGAGTTTAGCGGACTTAAACGATTATAAAAAAGGAGGAGCGGAATTATATGAACGAAGAAAACGGAAATAAAAACGGCGGCGATAATGGAAACTCCAACCAGAAAGGCGAAGCGAATCTGACTTTGACCAACCGGCAGGGGCATCCGATTTACAACAATCAAAACGTCAGAACCGTGGGCGACCGAGGTCCGACGGTGCTGGAAAATTATCATTTCCTGGAGAAAATGTCGCACTTTGACCGCGAGCGCATTCCTGAACGCGTCGTACACGCGCGCGGCACGGGCGCTCACGGTTATTTCGAGGCTTACGGCACAATCGGCGACGAGCCGGCAAGCAAATACACGCGAGCCAAACTGTTTCAGGAAAAAGGCAAGCAAACGCCCGTTTTCATCCGCTTCTCCAGCGTCATCCACGGCGGGCATTCGCCGGAAACTTTGCGCGACCCGCGCGGTTTTGCCATTAAATTCTATACCGAAGACGGCAACTGGGATTTGGTCGGCAACAACCTGAAAATCTTTTTTATTCGCGACGCGATAAAATTTCCCGACTTTATTCACTCGTTCAAACCCGACCCGGTGACGAATTTGCAAGACCCGCGGCGCCAGTTCGACTTTCTCAGCCTGACGCCGGAAGCGACGCATATGATTACGTGGCTGTTCAGCCCCTGGGGAATACCGGCTACTTATCGTCATATGCAGGGTTCGGGCGTCAACACCTACAAAATGTATAACAAAGCGGGCGAAGCCGTTTTGGTCAAATATCATTTCCAGCCGAAACAGGGCGTGAAAAATCTGACGCAGGAAGAAGCCAACAAAATCCAGGCGACCAACTTTAATCACGCCACGCAGGATTTATACGAAGCCATCGAGCGCGGCGACTTCCCCGAATGGGAAATGTGCGTGCAGATTATGTCGGACGACGAACACGCGGAACTCGATTGGGATCCGCTCGACGACACGAAGCTCTGGGACGAAGACAAATTCCCGATGCTGCCCGTCGGTCGCGTGGTTTTAAATCGCAATCCGTCTAATTTTCACAACGAAGTCGAGCAATCGGCTTTCGGAACCGGCGTTCTGGTTGACGGCGTAGATTTTTCCGACGACAAAATGCTGCAAGGCAGAACGTTTTCTTATTCGGACACGCAGCGTTACCGCGTCGGACCGAATTATTTGCAGCTGCCGATCAACCGCCCGAAAACGCACGTCGCCACCAACCAGCGCGGCGGGCAAATGGAATACCACGTTGACGGCGTCGAAGCGGGCGAAAATCCGCACGTCAATTACGAGCCTTCGAGCTACGACGCTTTGCGCGAAGCAAAACGTCCCGAAGGCGTCGTCGATCACACGCCGTATGTCGCCGGAAACGTCGTCCGGCAGACAATCAGCCGCCAGAACAATTTCAAACAGGCGGGCGAGCGTTATCGTTCGTTCGAAGATTGGGAACGCGACGAATTGATTAAAAATCTGGTCGGCGGTCTGAGCCGCTGCAACAAGGACATCCAGGACCGGATGATCGGTTATTTCACAGAAGCCGACGCCGATTACGGTCGCCGCGTCGCCGAAGGCATCCGAATGGCTGCCGAAACACAGGAACCCGCGCAGACAATGTAAAATTGTTTCGCCTTAAAACTTAAGCCTTTTGCAGCGAATTTTTATCAGCTCGCTGCAAAAGGCTTTCATAATTACGAAATTCATATTTTTTACTACTAATTTTATTATTTAAAGAGGACAAAAGAACACTTATGCCAATGAGAATTGGAGACGCTATTCCTTCGTTTGAAGGCGCTACCGAATGGTTGAATGAATTGCAGGAAACTGCTGACGATTACGTAAACGGGCAGCCGACGCTCGTTTATTTCTGGGCAACGAGCTGCGGCATCTGCAAAGACAATATGCCGAAGCTTCAGGAATTAAAAGCCAGGTATAAGGACAGGGGCTTGCGCACCGTGGCGGTTCATATGCCGCGCTACGAAGCCGACACAGACCTTGAAAAAGTAAAAGCTACAATCGCCGAACACTGTATCGACGACGTTTGCGCCGTCGATAACGGGCACAAATTAAAAGAAGCTTTTCTTAACGAGCAGGGCTGGGTTCCGGTTTATTACCTGTTTGACGCCGAAGGTAAATTAAAATCCCGTGCGGCTGGCGAATTCGGCGTCGGCGTTTTAACGACCGCGCTCGAAAAAATGTTTGCCGCCAAAGCAAGCGAAGTTGTTACGGCTTAATAAATTTATAAATAAATTGAAGTTTTAATGACCGGAATCTTTTAGTTGAATACAAAAGACGCGCAGGAGAAATCAAACTTTTGCGCGTCTTTTTCAGATGTTCGTTTTACAATTAAATTTTAAATAAATCCCAGATTCCGCTGAAAAGCCAACCTAAAACAAACAAGCTGGCGATAATCGAGCCGATCAAAAGCAGTATCAAAAGCGCGATTATCCCGAAAACGAAAACGTAATCGCCGGTCGTTCCCGCGCCTTTTCCCGTTCCGCGTTCACGAATCAAATCCATATTCTGCTTATTGGCTTTCCAGACAAAATCAAACGCGTCGCCGATGAATGGAATCGCGCCGACAACGTAATCGAGCCCGATATTAAAAGCCATTCTCAAAAGCGTAATCTTCGGAACGCCGTAACGAGCGCCGGCGAGCAGAATGTAAAACGAAGCCAGCGACGTCAGCGTGTCGCCGACGTTCGGAACCAAACCGATCAGCGCGTCGAGCCCGAAACGCCAACCGACAACGGGAATTTTCACCCAGTTATCCAGGTAACGCGACAAATCTTCCAGACCTTTTTCGAGTTCGAGCTGCTTGCGTTTCTGGTGCGACAACTCGAAAAGATTGCGTTTTTCTTCAGTTCTTTCCACTGTTTTATTACTCAACTTGCGTCTTCAATTTCAATAATTTTATCGCCCGTGAAACGAAAGATTGATTTTCCGCCGAGTTCAATCCTGCTTCCCGATTTTAAACCGTTAGGCAGATCAACGGCGAGAGTTCCGTTGTAAAATATTTCCGCCTCAACCTCATCCGTGCCGAATTTCAATTCGATAATTTTTTGCTCTCTCCGGCTAAAGAGGTTTTTCGCTTTTTCAGCTTGCGCCTTAAACTCGGCAATGCCTTTTGTTGTCAGATTAACCTCGCCGTTTGCAATGTTTCTGAAAACTACATTTTCATCTAAATCCTTCAACATATTTTCAATCTCGAAATTGTTGTAAGAATCAATATAACTCTCGACTATCTTTTTTCTGATTTCGTTATCGTTCATTTTCTTTTCTTCGAAAGCGCTTTTTCTTCAACTATCTTCACCGTCAAAATTTTATCGCCGCGCACGATTGTATCTACGATTTTCATTCCGGTTTCGTTCACTCGTCCGAAAACCGTGTAGCCGCCGTCAAGGTGCGGCTGCGGCGAATGCGCGGCGAACCATTGCGAGCCGCCCGTGTCTTTGCCCGACAAAGCCATTCCGACTGCGCCGCGCTCGAACGGCAGCATATTTATCTCGCAGCGAATCTGCCAGCCCGGACCGCCGTTGCCGTCGCCGCGCGGGTCGCCGTCCTGCATGACGAAATTCGGCACGACGCGGTGAATTGCCAAACCATTGAAATAATTTGCGCGGGCAAGTTTGATAAAATTATCAACCGTCAAAGGCGCGTCTTCCGGCGTTAAATCAATCGTAAAATTTCCTTTTTCGGTTGTGAGGACGGCTTTAACAGTTCCGTTTTTGCGCGAAACAGCGCGGACATAATCGGCGCGGACAGTTCTGAATTTATTCGGCGCGCCGATTTTAGCGTTCGCCGCCGGAAATCTCGCTCTTTGGAAACTCACTGGAATTTCTCCCGCCAATTCTGACGATTTTATAAACGCAATCGCTTTTCTCCGCACGAGATAATCCGGCGAATCGAGTGCGATTTTGAATTGCTGCAACACAGGTAAAATTAATTCGTCGCCTTTCGGTAATTTTTTATATTGTTTTTCGAGCGCGTCGAGAATCGCCAGAGCCGCGTCGTTTAATTTATCGTTTTCGGTTTTCGGAAACGCCTCGGTCAGTGCGGAAATGTTTTGTTTATTCGCTTCCAAATCGCCCAAAAGTTCGGCGGCGGTGGCGCGAACAATTATATCTTTATTATTCAAATAGTCGCGTAAAACTTGCGGTAAATCATCGGATTTGTATGTCGCAAATGCGCGAAGAATGTCAGGAATGGCGCGCGTAACACCTGTTTTCCTTGTCTGTGAATCAGCACCAGTCAAAAAATTCAACAAAATTTTTGCCGGTGGTTCAGTAGGATTTATTGATTGACCTTTGTCCGACAGTTTAGAAAATTCCGCCATTCCCTGAGAGATACTGCTGCCTTGCTTCCAGAAATCTGTTCCCGTGTTTCGTGAACGAGGCACTGCTTTTAGATAAGAAGCAGGTGAAATTTGGGCAAAAGCAATTTCGATTTCAGGCGATTCGTAACTATCAGAGAATCGAAAATCTTCTAAAAACTCGGTCGCTTTTTGATCATTTGAACTCAGCAAAATTTTACCTAAAGCAGTTGCAATTTCAAGCAATTCACTTTTCTCATTCGGATTCGCAAATTTCGATTTCTTATAATTTGTTAAAAGTTTCTCGCCGCGCTCCAATAATTTATCGGCGGCTTTTGCGTCCTTCAAACTTCCCAGACTGCGAATCGCCGAAACGCGAACGCGCGAATCGTCGTCCGAGAGCGCGGATTCCAATAAAACATTGAACGAGTCTTTGTCTTCCGCCGCGCCGAGCGCTCGCGCCGCGTTTGCACGCGCGACGGCATCATCGTCCGACAAAAGCATCGCTCGCAGTTTTTCGTTGGCGTTTTTCGCGCGCACCCTGGACAAAGTATTGGCGGCGTCGGCGCGAACTCTGGCGTCGAGATTGGTTAAAAATTTAGCGACCGTAAAATCGGTTTCTTCCGGTCGGGCGCGCAAAGCTGCCGTTAAAGCCAATAAAACCGTTTCGCGATTTTGTTTTCCGGCGCGTCGGTCTTCCGCGTCCAGAACGTCTAAAATCGCTTCGCCCAAAAGCTTCGCTTTTTCGTCTTTCGCGTTTGCCGCCGCGATTTTTCCGGCGGCTTCGACGGCGCGGGCGCGCAAGGACGCGGGAGTTTCCGCCGTTTGCAAAATCTGCAAAATCGCGTCCGCCGCTTTGATTGATTCGATTTCGCCGAGCGCGAAAGCCGCCGTCGCGCGAACTTCCGCCGCTTTGTCGGTTTGCAAAAGGCGCGTCAAATCGGAAATCGCCTGTTCGTCGCCGATTCTGCCCGCGGCGAGCGCGGCGCGAGAGCGAATTTTCGCGTCCGCGTTTTTCATCAAATCCGCTAAAACTTTATCGAAACGCAGCTCGTCTTCGGCTTTGACGATCGAAACCGAAATATTCGTCGGAATCTGCGCTAAAACATTGAGCGCAAAACAAATCAAAATAAAGAAACAGACGTTGATATTTTTTTTCATCACAGACCCTTTTTAACAGAAATTTTAGAAATTTTGATGCGAATTGGATTTTAACGAGTTTTGTAAACGAAAGCCATATAAAAATAAAAACCCAACATCGCAAAAAAGAACGCAGGTAAAAGAGATATCTGTTACCTGCGTAAATTCCGTGAAAACCAACGGTAATGAATTTCTTGTTTTGTGTGAAAGTTCCGACACGCGGAACTTGTAATTTCGGCTTTATCAGCCTTCGACTTCCGAGAATTTGCTGATCGCGTTGGCTTCGGCTTCGCGGATGATCGCCAGATTTTTCGCTTCCGTTTCCGAAAGCTGTTCGTCTTTGAAATCCGGGTTCGGCTGATACCAAGCCTGCGCGATGAAATACGATTGCAGCTTCGTGTCTTTGAAAACGCGACCGCGGCGGGCGTAAATTTCGTTGCGCAAAACGCGTAAATCTTCGACGAACAAACCTTCGACCATTTCGAGCGTGATCGGCTCAAGCGCGATTCGCTCGCGCTGGCGCGTTTCGACCGATTCGATTAATTTGACGTTTTGTTCTTCAACCGGGTTAAGTTTGACCTTCGTTTGATCTTTCAAAGGTTTATACCAATCGCGCCATTCGAAATACTGTTTAAAACCGGGCGTCACGAATTTTCTGCCGCGCCGCGCCCAGAATTCGTTGCGGATCAGCCGCAAATCATTGAGCGATAAACCTTTCAAAAGATCTTCGGTCAAAGGCGCGTTTTGAAACTTGTCCATATCGCCCAGGGAAACGGCGACTTTGCGGTCTTCATCGCGTTTGGCGTTTAATTTTTCGAGGTTTTTGCGCTCGGTTGCGGTTAAAACCGACGGGTCGTAACCGGCGTTCGCGCGATACCAGTATCTTTCTTCAAAATACTTTTGCAGCCACGGTTCTTCGTCAAACCGTTTGCCGTGAATCGCTTCGATTTCGGCTGTCAAAATGCGCCAACCGGCGGAGGTTTCCGAATAAATTTTGTCGTCGGGAATTTCCTTTGTCTGCCACAGACGCATATCTCCGGGCTGAACGAAATCGTGGCGTTTGGCTTCCGCGAGACGAATCGCGTCGAGATTTGCGCGTTCCGGCTTCGTCAAGACGGCATTTGTGAAGTCCGCTTTCGGCTTATACCAAGCCTGCTTTTCGAGATATTCCTGAATATCTTTTTCCTTGAAAATGCGTCCGCGCTTGCCGAACACGACGCCGCGCAGCAAAGCGAGCTCGTTTACGGCGCCGTCGGTTTTTAATTTGCCGAGCTGTGTGCCGGTGATTCTGCTTTTTGCAAAATCAATTTTCTCGAAGCCTTTGCGGTTGAAGTTTTTCCACGCCTGATTCCGTTCCGCATTCAAATCGGTTTGCGCGAAAACAAGTACGCCGAGCGATAAAATCCAGAATAAAGAAACTGTAATTTTTCCGTTCATTCGGGCATCTCCTTAAATTAATATCCGATTAATCCGCCGTTAATTTTCGATTGTTTACGCTGTCTATTTTCCAGACTCCGTTTTCCTTAACCATTTTTAAAGGCAAAGTCTGCGAAAAACCTTCCGTTTTCGGTCTGGTTGATTTGAGCATCACTTTCAGCGTCGCCGCGTTCCCCTTGATCACGGCTTTCGTCGTCGTAACCTGCCAGCTTTCATCAAAATCCTGCGCGTCAATAATATAATCGGCGCCATATTCCTGATAAGCCGGAGAATAAATCCATTTGCCAAGCCGCTTTGAAACAGACTTTAACATTATTTTTTTATTTCCAATCGGATCGCCGTCTTCGCTCGAAAGCTCTTTTGTGTACCATTTGTAGAAGCTTTTCGCCGCCTGTTCGGGCGTGTCGGCTGTTTGCGCGAAGCTCGTGCCGACGCCGGCGACGAGCGATAAAAAGAGCGCGAAAATGATTAATTTGCTTTTGTTTTTCAAGTGTTTTCTCTCCGTAATTTAACTTTCGATGATTTCAAAACTCGTCGTTATTTCCGCCGTCGGACGAACGGTCGCGGCGACAGAGCAATATTTTTCGTCCGAAAGCTCGATTGCCTGCGCCACGGCTTTTTCTGAAATGCCGCGCCCGTATACGATATGGTGAATGTGAAACTTGACGAAAGCGCGCGGCATTTCTTCGCGCCGCTCGCCTGCAACTTCTATTTTGTAATCGGTCACGACCTGCCGCTTTTTCTCTAAAATCGAAATCACGTCAACGCCCGTACAGGCTCCGACCGCGACCAGAAGCATTTCCATCGGAGTCGGTGCAGATTTTCTTTCGCCTTTCGTATCAATGACTTGCGCGTGTCCGCTCGGGCTTGTGCCGATAAAAAATTCGTCGCCCGCGTATTGTATAGTTGCTTTGTAAATATTCTCTGCCATTAAAAAATTCCTTTTATAGAACGCTCTTTCGAGCAAAATGTGCTGAATTCTAACACAAGTTGCCTGTTAGTTGTTCGCGCTTTTCGCCTTAAACAACCTTTTGGCATAAAATATGCTTCAAATGAATGTGGAAACGTCTATATTGTTATGACCGAGCGCTTTCAAAAAAGGAGATAAAAGTGAGCAGATTCAAAAGAGTATTTTCGGCATATTTTGCAGTTGGTTTATTAATTTTCGGAATTGCCGGGCAAACAAGCGCGCAGACGCGGCGCAACGAACGCGAAATCCGTGATATTGTGCGGAGTTTGCGGACGAGCATCGATGATTTCCAATATAATTTAATGTATCAGCTCAAAAGCAATTCGGCGGATCAGGACGAAATCATCGAAGTTGAAAGAAATCTGCGCGGGTTGCATGATCGGATCAATAGTTTTGAGACGAATCTCGACCGTCGGCGCGAAAATAACGACGACGTTTCGCGCATTATCGACGCGTCCGGAAACATTAATACGTATTTAAGCGCAAACCCGCAAAACCGGCGTATTGAAAACGAATGGGCAAATGTTCGCACGCAGATCGACCGGCTTGCCGCCGCTTATAACGTCACTATAAACCGGCGCGGCGGAGCGGCTAATTATCCAAACGACAATCGTTACCCGGACAATAACACGCGCTCTACAAATAATTATCCTTCAAGACAAAACAGCAACGTCGGGAACGATTTCGTTTTAACCGGAACTTACCGGCTCGACGCGGCGAGAAGCGAAAACACAAGCGACATTATCGCCGACAGCAATATCGGAACCGATACGGCGCGGCGCGATCTCGAAGAAAAGCTGCAATCGCCCGAACAAATCGCGATCGACGTTCGCGGCAACCAGGTAATTTTAGCTTCTTCAAACGCTTCGCCCGTCACGTTTACAGCCGACGGAACGACCAGAACCGAAACGAATAACGGCAAAACTCTTCGCGTTCGCGCCGCTTTGCGCGGGCAGGAACTGATCGTTTCGAGTCTTACGAACGACACTGATTTTACTGTAACTTTCTCTTCGATAGACAACGGCAGAAGCTTGAAAGTCACGCGCCGCATCACGACCGATTATTTGAATCAGACGGTTTTCGCCGACAGCGTTTATCAAAAGACCGACGAGATCGCGCGGCTCGGAATTAACGGAAATCAAACTGCGAATCAAAGCGGAAATTATCCGGTCGACGACGGCACGTATTCGAGCAGCGACCAGAACGATCGCGGCACAAATTCGAACAATTATCCGAATAACAATTATCCGAACAGTAATTACCCGACGGCTTCAAACGCGCGTCGCGGCGATTACATCGTGCCGAACGGAACTATCGTTACGGGAATTCTCGAAAGCGAAATCAGCACGAAAGTTTCGCAAAATAACGACCGTTTTCGGATGACCGTTCAAGCTCCGAATGAGTATCGCGGGGCGATCGTCGAAGGTTACATCTCCGGTTTGACGCGTTCGGGTCAGGTTTCGGGACGTTCGCAAATCACGTTCAATTTCGAGCGCATCACTTTGCGAAACGGACAAGCTTACGATTTCGCGGGATTTTTGCAAAACGTTACCGACCAGAACGGAAAATCCGTAAAAATCGACACCGAAGGCGCGGCGAAAGGCGATAATCAAACGACCGAAACCGTCAAACGCGGCGGAATCGGCGCGGGATTAGGCGCCATCATCGGCGCAATCGCGGGCGGCGGAAAAGGCGCGGCAATCGGCGCGATCATCGGCGGCAGCGCGGGCGCCGGCTCGGTTCTCGTTTTGGGCAAAGAAGAACTTGAACTCAAACAAGGCTCTTCGATTACGGTGCAGGCGTCTTCGCCGCTCCGTTAAATTGATGAGAAAATTCAATAAAAAAGCCGGTTAGCAAAGTTAAACTGACAAGCTTTGTAAAAAAGAGAAACGAAATTTAACGTTTCTCTTTTTTATTTTTGTTTATTTCGCCTTGCAGCGTTCAATTTCTCGTTGCCTCTGTTTGTCATTTTGCGGTTAAATTATTTTATGACGACTCTGCCTGAAGAAATCGAGCAATTCCGCGACCGGAAATGGCGGCGCGAAGAAACCTTAAAGATTGAAAACCCGCTCGCGCTCGAAGCATTGATTGAAGATTTGGGATTTTGCCTCGCGCTGACCGATTCGCGCACGAATCTGCCGTCGGCTTACATAGCGGTTTGCGGCAGGCGCGACGCTCATTCGCCCGTGAACGTGCAAAAAGATTACGAGATGGACTTAGCCTGGACGCTGAAAGACGAAGTAATGATGCGCGGGCGCGTTTATTACGGGAAATTGATAAAAGGTCGCGCGATGTTCGTCGCGCCGCGCCTTATTCCCTTTTTCAATGCCGTTTGGGGCGTTCGGAAAAAACGGGAAAAAGAGGTTTTTTCACCGGAAGCGAACCGGATTTTGAAGGTTTTACGCAAAGAGTGGGAAATGGGAAACGCGGATTTGCGCCGCGATGCGAAAATTGAAAACCGCGCCGCGTTAACGAAATCGCTCGATCAATTGCAGCGGGCGATGAAAGTCGTTCCGCAGGAAGTTCTTTATAAACCGACATTTATGTACATCTGGACGCTTGCCGAAGCGCGTTTTCCAAAAGAATTAGCGAAAAACATCTCGCGCGAAGAAGGCTTAAAGGAAATCGCCCGCGCGTTTTTGCAGATGGGCGGAATGACGTATCGGGGCGAGCTCGCCAAAGCGCTCGGCATAACGCGCAAAGAAGCGGGGCTCGTAAATCGAGCGCTCGTAGAAGAGGGTTTCGCCGAAAGAATTTCAATCGGAGTTTATAAATTAAAAAACTGGCAGCCCGGATAAGCAAGACTTGAAATAAAACGCGGAGAAATGCCGATCAAACGAGTTTTCGCCGTTAAAATAAAAAAGGATAAATCAATGAATCATCTGAAACACGAAATTTAATTTACGATTTTTATCCGGGACAATCCGCCGAATCAGCGCCTCTCCGCGTGCTATCGGCTTTCCTTTAAGCGCGAGATTTGTCAGTTCCGATCGCGAAAATTTTGATCAAAACGACGCCCGCAAAAAATCCGCCGATGTGCGCCGCGTAAGCGACGCCGCCGGTTCCCGCCGGTGTTAAATAACCGATAACGATTTGATAAACGATCCAGATGCCGAGCGCGACGAATGCCGGAACTTCAGTTAAAAAATTAAATATCAGCGCGCGAACGCGGCGGCGCGGAAAAAGCAGCAGATAACCGCCGAGCACGCCGCTGATCGCGCCGGACGCGCCGAGCATCGGAATTATCGAATCCGTATCCATTATGATTTGCGCGAAAGCGGCGGCAAGCCCGCAGACGAGATAAAAAACGAGGTAGCGAGCGTGCCCGAGCCGGTCTTCGAGATTGTCGCCGAAAACCCACAAAAACAGCATATTACCGAAAATATGCATAATGTCGCCGTGCATAAACATCGAGCTTAAAAAATTGAAATAAACCGGCAAAGGCGTTTCAAAATGCCTGACTTGTCCGGTGTTGCCGAAGGAATCGCGAACGATTTGCACTCCATCTATATCAATTCCGGTTGTAATTTCTTTCGGTACGAGCGAGAAGGCGTAAGAAAAGGCATCGTCACTGCCGATGCCCTGCAAAACCACGAAAACTAAAATGTTTATCGCAATAAAAAGATAATTTATAAACGGCGTAATCGTCCGGTCGCTGTTGTCGTCGCCAATCGGAAACATTTTGCGTAAACCTCCCTGATAGAAACACGTTTATATCAATTTACGCCAAACATCCGGCGGCATCAAACATTTTTCGTGTTTTTCAGCAATTCGAATCCTTCCGAGCGCGCGACGAATGTCGCCGCCGTCAGATCACCGACGACGTTAAGCGTTGTGCGGCACATATCGAGAATTCTATCGACGCCTAAGATGATCGCGATCATCGCCGGATTAACGCCGATCATCGCCAGAATTCCGATGATGAACGGAATCGAACCGCTCGGCACGCCGGCAGTTCCGATGCCGCCTAAGATCGCCAGGTAAACGACCATCAATTGCGTTCCGATGCTCAAATCGACGCCCGCCAGTTGAGCCAAAAACAAAACGGTGACGCCTTCATACAAAGCGGTTCCGTTTTGATTGGCGGTCGCGCCGACCGTTAAAACGAAGCTGTTTATTTCTTTCGGAACGCCCAGGTTTTCTTCAGAAACTCTCAAAGCCGTCGGCAAAGTCGCGTTGGATGAAGAAGTGGAAAACGCCGTGACGATAACCGTGCGAATGCGGCGGAAAAAGTCGAGCGGGTTAATTTTCGACAAAAACCAGATCGAGAGCGAATAGACGCCGAACATATGAAGCCCGAGCCCGAGCAGAACCGTCGCGACAAACCATCCGAGCGCGCCTAGAAGCTCGATGCCGAAGCGCGCGACGTTCGTAAAAATCAGACACGCTACCGCATAAGGCGCAAATCGCATAACGATGTCGATGATCTTCGTCGTTATCTGGAAAAGCGCGTCCATCCCGCGAACGAACGGCGCTGAAACCGGCGCGGGCAAAAGCGTGATGGCGATGCCGACAATCAATGCGAAAAACATCAAATGCAGCATATTCGGGTTTTCCCCGGCGATCGCGTTAAAAACGTTTTTCGGCACGACGGTTTTAACGACCGACATTAAAGGCGAATCCTGCGCCGCGGCGGCTTCTTCTTTTTTCTGCGCCTCGACGCGCTTTTGAGCGTCGCCCGCGAACTGCTGCTCCATCTGAGTACGAATTTCCTGCGGAATGCGCTCGCCGGGTCGAATCGTATTCGCCAGCCCGAGCCCGATGACGACCGAAATCGCCGAAATTATCAAACAATACGCAAAGGACTTAAACCCGATTCTTCCAAGCTTTCGAATATCGCCGATGCCCGCGACGCCGACGACCAGCGATGAAAAAACGAGCGGAACGACAATCATCAGAAGCAAATTCAAAAACAATTGCCCGAGCGGTTCTGTAAAATTCTTGATAAACCAGGTCAGCCACTCATTACTGCCGCCGACGACGCGATTGGCGATGAGCCCGCCGAGAACGCCGACGAGCAAGCCGATTAAGATTTTCGTATGAAGAGCCATCCCTTTCGGCTGGTCAGGCGTATCGTCGTCCAAATCGGTTTTCAATTCGCTTTCATATTGATCGGGCGCGGGAATTTTCGGATTTTTTTCAAATTCGCTCATTAATTTATAGTTTCACCTTATTTTGTTTTTGGAATGAAAAATCGTTTGTTTTTGTGCATTGACAATTTAGCGAAATTTGCCCGAATTGCCAAACGAAAGTAAATTCTACGGTCGTCAGATTCTAGCAGATGCCGACTGATTTATCACTATCGCTTTGCCTGCAATAAAAGCGGCGAGCGCATTCGCTGCCGGCGAATCTCGCCCCGAAAAGCTTATAAAACACGTTACCGCTAATTTACGACTAAAAAATTATTTCACCGTAGAACTTTAAATTTTATATTTCTTAATCGCCGCAAAGCAACCAATCGAAAATCTCGCCGCATCACAGCCGGTAAGTTGCAGCAAACTTCGTAAATCCCAGTAAAATAAGAGGAAATTGTAATGCGAACGCGAATCTTCCCTTTGCTCGTAGTGTACTTAGTGTGTCTTTTTTCCGTTAAAGCGCAAATTGTTCGTGAAACGGATTCGAGCGTAATTCTCCACGAAACGACGGCTGATGTTTCGATTGTTATTGATAATCCTAAAAAAGCTTTCGACGGCGCAATCGAGCTTGTACTGCTCGACGCCGGCAACAACATTCGCGCTCGATCGGCGCGTAATCTGCGGATCAAACAAGGCAGAGAAACTTATAAACTGATTGTTCCTCTCGGCGATTTGATGAAAACGGCGGGTGACGACATCGCGTGGTTTCGCCTGCATTACCGCGCCGGTCAAGCGGAAGGCTTCATTTCGCTTTCCGAAATTATAAAAGATGATTTCGAGCTGCGCGTCGCGGCGGCGGAAGACATTTTCGCCGGAACGATTTACCGCGTCCGCGTCCGCGCTTTTCAGCCTTACACGAAAATTCCCGTCAAAAACGTAAAAATCGAAGGCGGCGTCAAGATCGAGCTTGATACGGATGCGGACGCGGACGAGCTCGAATTAAAAGCGACAGCCGAAACCGACAAAGAAGGATTTGCCGTTCTGGACTTTAAGGTTTCGGACGGCGTCCGGCTCGATGAAGGCGAGCTGAAGATTAAGGGCAGAAAAAACGGCATCGTTCGCGAGATCGAAGAAGATTTGGAAACCGATAACGCGCGGGGCTCGATTTTTCTCACAACCGACAAGCCGCTCTACCAGCCCGGACAATCCTTTAATGTGCGCGGGCTTTATTTTGACGCGAGCAATACGGTCGTTACGAACAGCGAGCTGGAATTTAAGATTTACGACGAAGACGACACGATTCTTTACCGCGAAACTCTCAAAACTTCCGAATACGGCATCGCTTCGATTAGCTGGCAAATTCCCGAAAACGCAAAGCTCGGCTCTTATCGCGTTTCCGTCGAAGCCGACGACGAACTGCGCGAAAGCGAGCTTTCTTTCAAAGTCTCGCGTTACGATTTGCCGCAATTTTCGGTCACGGCGAAACCGGACAAAACCTTTTATTTACCGGCTGACAAACAAGCGGAAATCACCGTCAGCGCCGATTACCTTTTCGGCAAGCCCGTGACAAAAGGAAAAGTCCGCCTCGTGCAGGAAGCCGAACGCCGATGGAACTGGCGCGAGCAAAAATACGACGTTGAAGAGAAGAAAGCGTTTGAAGGCGAAATTGACGCGGGCGGGAAATTCATCGCGAAAGTCGATTTAAGCGGCGAGCTTTCAGAGTTGCAAAAAAACGATTGGCAGCGATTCGAAGATTTAACTTTCGCCGCTTATTTCACTGACACAACCACGAATCGCACCGAGCAGAGGCGCTTTGATCTTCGCCTGAGCAAAGAAGCGATTCACGTATATTTGATCGGAAACCGCTATGACGAAAACTTCGCTCTTCCGGTTACGACTTACGTTTCGACTTTTTACGCGGACGGCAGCCCGGCGGTTTGCGACGTCGAAATTAAAGGAAAAAACGATAATGACGCGGGCGATAATTTCAAAACGCTTACGCGCATCAAAACCAATCGTTTCGGCGGCGGAAAAGCCGTATTTTTCAGACCGAAATTCCCATCGGCGGGCGACGATCTGGACCTGCATATCACGGCTCGCGACAAAAACGGAAAAACCGGAATTATCGAGGAAGAATTTCGCTTCGACGCAGACGATGACGCGCTTAAAATTCAAATTGAAAAAACGATTTTCAAGCCCGGCGAAAGCGTGAGCATTAATCTCCTTTCCAGCCGAAAAGACGCGCTCGTATACGTTGACGTGGTCAAAAACCGGTCGGTCGTCGAATCGCGTTTCGTTAAATTAAAAGGCGGCAAAGCGGATTTGAAAATTCCTTACAATGAAAACTTCAAAGGCGATTTGATCGTCGCCGCCTACGACGACGAGAACGAAAGTTATTACGACTCAAGAATGCGTGCTTCGCGCGGAATCATTTTTCCGCTGCAGCAAAACTTAAGGCTCGATGCAGAGTTTTCCAGCTCGACTTATAAACCGAACGAAGAAGCGAAGGTGAAGTTTTCCGTGCTCGATTCGATCGGCGGCGCGGTCGAAAGCGCTCTCGGCGTAGTCGTTTTCGACAAAGCCATCGAAGAACGCGCCCGCACGGACGAGCAATTCGGCGGTTATTTCAATCGTTTTTACGGGCTTTTAGGCTACGAGAAATCTTTCGGCGGCGTTTCATTAAAAGACTTGAACGAGCTGGATTTATCAAAACCGGTTTCCGGCGATTTGCAGCTCGCGGCGGAAATTATGCTTTACGGCAATTATTATTACCCGCGCGTTTACCGCAGCCGCGAAAGCGGAAACGAAGCCAAAAGCCTTTACGCGGAATATTTCAAAAAGCAGCTCGCGCCGCTGGAAACCGCTTTGAAAAATCAATACGCGAAAAATTACGCGTTCCCGTCGGACGAAGCGATTTTGCGCCGAATCGCAAGTGAAAATAATGTTGATTTCGATGATTTACGCGACCCCTGGGGAAATAAATATCAGGCGGTTTTCACCATTGAAAAAACGCAAAGCATTTTGACATTGCGCACCGCCGCTGCGGATAAAAAATTCGATACAAGCGACGATTTCGTTGTTTCGAGCAGCGGTTTCGAATATTTTACGCCGGTCGGAAAAGCGATCGACAAAGCCGCAGCCGATTATCATAGGCTAACCGAAAATTTTATTCGCGACATCGAAACCTTGCGCGGCGAACTCGCGAGACAAAACATCGATTTAAATTTATTAAAAGACCGCTGGAATCGCGATTACCGCGTGACTTTTGAAATTTCGGGCAGGAATTATTTGATTAGGTTCCGCAGTCTCGGCGCAAACGGTTATTTTCAGCCGAACGATTGGAACTCGGATGATTTCGACGTCTGGAAAAATCAAACGGATTATTTTGCCGAAACCGAGACGGCAATAAATAAAATTTTCAGCAAAACGGTAAATGCCGGAGTAAAAGACTTTCCGAAAACCGACGCCGAATTCAAGCGTATCTTAAAAGAAAACGATTTCGATTTCGAACGAATTCTCGACGGGCTCGGCAATCCGGTTTATTTGACTTACAACAAACAATACCGCTATTCCGATAAAACAAAAATTGAAAACGGCAAGCAAATAATTACGCCGGTAACGGAGGAACTGGCAATTTTCACAATTCGCAGCGTCGGCGCAGACAAAACGATTTCATCGGACGATTACGATTTACTAACGGTTTCCGGCGTTGTTTCCGAGCAATCGAAAGACACGAAATATGAAAAAACCGATGTTAAATCGATCACGTTTTCCGGCGCGAAAGGCGCTGTTCGCGGCACGGTTTACGATCGAACCGGCGCGTTAATTCCGAACGCGACCGTTTCGGCGACCGATGAAGAAGACACCACGAAATATTTCTCCGCGACGACCGATAAAAACGGCGAATTTCTGCTCGAAAACCTGCCGTCCGGACGCTATTCGATAAAAGCCGAAGCGAGCGGTTTTCAATCGAAGGTTTTTTCAAACATCCAGGTGCGTTCACAAAATCTGCTTGAAATAAAATTTACTTTGGACGTTGGAACAGTCAACGCAGCAGTATCAGTAGAAGGACGGGAACTTGCAGTCGATGCTACGGCAAGTATGTCGCAAACAACGGTTACGAATGTCAAAAACCCATACGTTAAAAATGTAGAACAAAATTCGACGCCGCGCCTGCGCGAATATTTTCCCGAAACGCTGCTCTGGAATCCCGAACTGATCACCGACAAAAAAGGCAAAGCCGAGCTGAAATTCAAGCTTGCAGACAATATAACGACCTGGAAACTTTACACGATCGCTTCGACGAAAAACGGTAAAATCGGCATCGCGGAAAAGGAAATCCAGGCGTTTCAATCTTTCTTTGTCGATCTCGAACCGCCGAAGTTTTTAACCGAAGGCGACGAAATTTATCTGCCGGCGCAAATCAGAAATTACACGGAAAAGAAACAAAAGGTTGACGTCACGATGACGCAAAGCGCCTGGTTTTCGTTTTTGAATGCGGAAAAGCAGCAAATTGAAGTGGCTTCGGGCGCTTCGGAAAACGCTGTGTTCGGCTTCAAAGCGCTCGCCGCAATCAAGGACGGCAAGCAGAGAGTGACGGCGATCTCGGCGAAAGATTCCGATGCGATCGAAAAACCCGTCACCGTTCGCCCGAACGGTCAGGAAATCGTCCGGACGGATTCGAAACTTTCCGGCGGCGCGGCGCATTTCGATGTGCATTTTCCCGTTAACGCCCTGCCGAAAACGCAGAAAGCCGAGCTGAAAATTTATCCGAATTTAATGGCGCACGTTACCGAATCGGTCGAGGGATTATTGCAGAGACCTTACGGATGCGGCGAGCAGACGATTTCTTCGACTTATCCGAACGTGATGATTCTGAAATTTACGAAAAACGATTCGAAACTACGCCGGACGGCGCAAAAATATCTGCAAAAAGGTTACGAAAGGCTTTTAGGTTATCAGGTTGCCGACGGCGGATTTTCCTATTGGGGCGGAAAAGATTCGGCTGATCCGGCGCTGACGGTCTACGCCTTGCGATTTTTTAATGACGCGAAAGAATTCGTCGAAGTTGACGAAGACGTGATTAAACGAGCTCAGACGTGGCTCATCGGCAAACAAAAACCGGACGGAAGCTGGGTGAAAAGGCATTATTGGGAAAACTCGGAAGACGCGAGCGGCGCGAAACTGCTCACGTCTTATATCGCCAGAACTTTAGCGATGTCGAAGCAAAAAGAAACGACGGTTTTGAAAAAAGCTCTCGCATATCTGAAAACGCGCAATGCCGAAATTGACGAGCCTTACGCTTTGGCGCTTTTCGGTTTGGCTTCGCTCGATGCGGGAGACGCGAAAACGGCGGCGGAAATTTCCCGCACGCTTGAAAAAACGGCGATTGCCGAAGGAAACTCGGTTTACTGGAAACTCGAAACAAACACGCCGTTTTACGGCTGGGGAACCGCGGGACGAATCGAAACGACGGCGCTGGTTTTGCAGCTTCTCGTTCGATTAAACAATAAAGAAGCCGAAACGCAGAGAGAAAATCTGATTTCTCGCGGAACGCAGTTTTTGCTGAAAAACAAGGACCGCTACGGCGTTTGGTATTCGACGCAAACGACGATCAACGTTCTCGACGCTTTTCTCGCCGCGCTTTCAGGCGGCAAAACGCAGTCGCAAAACAATTCGATCCAAGTTTTTCTAAACGGCGAAAATTTGAAAAACATTTCTGTTTCTTCGGATGAAATCGCGCCGATCGTTCTGGATTTGAACGGAAAACTGCACCCGGAGAAAAACCGCGTGGAAATAAAATCTTCGATTGATTCGCCGTTGATGTCGCAGATTGTCGCCGCGCATTACATTGACTGGAAAGATTCCGAAGCGTCGGGCACGAATACAAACGCTTCGCGGCAGATGCGGCTCGATTACAAATGCGACCGGACGAACGGTGAAATTATGCAAAACGTTAATTGCGCGGTCGAAGCCGAGCGAATCGGGTTTCAAGGCTACGGGATGATTCTGGCGGAAATCGGCTTGCCGCCGGGCGCAGACGTCAGCCGCGAATCTTTGCAGGCGGCGATGGACGCCGATTGGAGTTTAAGCCGCTACGACGTTTTGCCCGACAGAATCGTGCTTTATATGTGGTCGAAAGCGGGCGGCACGAAATTTAACTTCCAATTTCGCCCGCGCTACGGCGTTAATGCGCAAACGCCTTCTTCCGTGGTTTACGATTATTACAATCCGGAAGCGCAGGCGATCGTCGCGCCGCTCAAATTTTCGGTTAAATAAATCCTGCTAAAAATCGGTCGAATAAAAAAAGAAGCGCGCGTGTTATAAAAAACGTGCGCTTCTTTATTATCGTTTTATTTTACTGTGTATTATTCGCTGATTCCCTTTTCGCCGAGCTGAACTTCGGGAAACTCCCGTGCGAACTGTTCGCGCGGTTGCGTGTCGATTTCGGCGCGCAATGCCCGCGTGCCGACGTTCGGCTTGAATTTTCCGTTTTCATCGTAAAGACGGCGATACTGCGCGGCGTTTCGAATCACGCCCTGAACGTAACCTCTCGTTTCGCGAAAAGGAATCGCTTCGACGTATTCGTCGATTTCAAACGGCAAACTGTTTCGCCATTGAACGACGCGTCCGGGTCCGGCGTTGTATGCGACCGCCATATATTCGATGCGCCCGTAATTGGCGAGCTGGTCGCGCATATAAGCCGTTCCGAGCTCGATATTGAGCGAGGGCTGGAAAAGCGTGTTGCCGTCAACGGGCGCCGTCGTCCCGTATTTTTTCGCCATCATTCGCGCCGTCGGGACGAGCAGCTGCATCAATCCGTAAGCGTTCGCGCCGGATTTTGCGCGCGGGTTGAAAACCGATTCCTGGCGAATCAAGCCGGCGACCTGAAAAGCGTCGAGATTGCGCTGCCCAGCCCAGTATTTAATCTCTTTCCAGTTTGTCAAAGGATAAAAAATGTCCCATTCTTCGGTTCCCATCTCTTCCGGATTCATTTGCGAATAATCCGGGTAGCTTTTCGCTAAAGCGAGCAGGGCGCTGACGTTGTCGCCTTTGAAACGATGATATTTCGCCAGCGCGAGATTGATTTTCGGGCTGTTCGGCGCGCTTTTCTGCGCTTCCTGCAATTCTTCGATCGCCCAGTCGAAAAGTCCGACGGTGCCGAGCTCTTCGCTCTTTTCGGCGCGTTCGAGCTCTTTAGCCGTCGCGTTTTCCGGCGCGACCGTAATCAACTTTAAATTCTCGATCGCTTTCGGCACAAGCGAACCGGCGGGAAAATTCGGCGCGGTTTTGCATTTTCCCTGCCCGCGCAAAGTCGTTAACTTTTGCGACGCGAGATAGCCGTACCAGTTCGCCGCGTAGCGATGCATAATTCCGTCGTAAAGCGCGCAGGCTTCCGGAATTTTTCCGGCGCGTTCCGAATCGCGAGCCGCCCAGTAACCCGCCTTTCCGCGATTGGTCGTATCTTTATCGACGTAGCGGGCGAGATGCTCGACGAGCATTTGCGAAGATTGCGCGAAATTTGAATTTTCGTGTTCGAGCCAGGCGAGCTCAAACTGCGCTCCGGCAACTTCGACCGCGTTCGGATAAGCCGCAACGGCGGTTTTCAGAAAATAGCTTTCGTCCGGTTTATTTTTCGCGTCGCGAGCCGCCATGCCGACATCGACCAGGGCTTTCGGCGTCAAATCGCTTTTCGGAAAAGCGCGCCGCATTTCTTCAATTGTCGCACGCGCCTGCGCCCATTGCCGCGCCCGGGCATAGCCGCCCGCCAGATGGTAATAACCGTCCTGCTTTTCGGCGGCTGATTGCGGAATCGAGTTAAACGCGCTTTGAGCTTCGCTCCACAAACGCTGATTGATAAACGTCATCAAGCGTTTTAAATGAACGGCTGGCGTTGCCGAAGCCGGAAAATTTGCAATCAAGTTGCCGTAAGCCGCCTGCGCTTCCGGGTATTTTTTCGCGTTATAAAGTTTCTCGGCGCGCGTCTGAATTTCTTCGGGCGTTTGCGGCGCTAAAGATTGCCCGAAAGCAGACAGTTTCGTTTCAGCTTCTTTCGCCGCGTCCGAGCCAGCCGCGTAAAAATAAACTTTTCGATAAAGCGCCGCGGCATTCGCCTGATTTCCCTGCGCTTCGTAAGCTTTTGCCGCAAGCAAAAGCGCGTCCGGTTGATTTTTATCGGTTAATTCTTTCAGAAAATTCGGCACCTGAGCCGCTTGCCCCGACTGCAAAGCCGAATTCGTCCAGAGCAATCTCGCTTCGCGCGATCTGATCGAGTTCGGAAATTCTTTGATGAGCGCCGAGAAAACGCTCATCGCTTCGGCGTGTTTGCCGGTTTGCTGCAAAGCGCGCCCGCGAAGCCAGAGCGCGTAGTCGCCGAGCTCGGTTTTATCGCGGAAAACATTGGAATTTAATATTTGCGCAGCATTATCGAAATCTTTGTTTTCGAAGCGAATTCTCGCCCGCAGAAGCTTTGCGAGTGCGCCCGTGCGCGTATTCGAATAACGATTTTCGATTTCCAGAATAGATGATTCGGGCGGCAGCTTCCCGTCCTTTGTCAGCTGGCGAATGGCTTTCAGCGCGTCGTCTTCGGTCATTTCGCGCACAATCGCCGAACAGCTCGCCGTAAACGGAATCAATAAAAGCCCGCAGGCAAAAATAAAAATTGTAAAAAATGAATTGCGATAAAAACGATCCTTTTGAAGTTTAAACATCACAGGTGGTACTCCGAATTTTTGATGCGAAAATAGCCGGTTTTTCTGTCTTCCGGTCAGGGAAAATATCTTTCCAAACAACATTTTCCGTTATATGATAGCAAAGAAATTTTCTATTTCGGAGAAATTTAAAATGAAATTGTTTTTTCTCAATGCCTTGATTACTCTCACAATTGTTGCCTCCAGCGTGTTTTCTCAAACAACGAAACCGGTTCCGACACCACCTCAGACCGACGATGACACGGTCAAAATCTCGACTTCGCTGATACAAATCGACGTCACCGTGACGGACAAAAACGGCAAGATCGTCAGCGATTTAAAGCCTGATGAAATCGAGATTTACGAAAACGGAAAAAAACAGGAGCTGTCGAATTTTTCGTTTATCTCAAATCTTAAAACCCCGAACGAAACGCTCGCAGCAAAGCCGGACAATATCGCCGCGCCGATTCCGCCGAAACCTCTGCGTCCCGAACAAGTCCGCCGGACGATCGCGCTCGTCGTCGATGATTTGACCTTATCGTTTGAAAGCACGCATTTTGTGCGCATGGCGCTGAAAAAGTTTGTTGACGAGCAGATGCGGGACGGCGATTTTGTGGCGATCGTTCGCACGGGCGGCGGAATCGGCGCGCTTCAGCAATTTACGACCGACCGGCGTCAGCTTTACGCGGCAATCGAAAAATTGCGCTGGAATCCGATCGGTTCGGGAAAGATCGGCGCTTTTGCTCCGATCGAAGCCACGCCGCTTGAGCGTATGAAAGCGACGGGCGGCGAAGTCAGCGACGAGCAGCTCGAAGCCGAAAAGCGTTCGATTCAAGGATTAAACGATTTCCGGGGCGATGTTTTCGCGACCGGAACGCTCGGCGCGCTCGATTACATCGTTCGCGGAATGCGAAATCTGCCGGGCAGAAAATCCGTCATGCTTTTGTCGGACGGCTTTAAGCTTTTCACCAAAGACGAAAGCGGCTTTATGGATTCGACGCGCGTTTTGCAGTCTTTGCGTCGATTGATCGACCTGGCAAATCGCGCTTCGGTCGTCGTTTACACGATGGACGCGCGCGGACTGCAAACACTCGGCGCAACCGCGGCGGACGATACGAGCTCGCTTTCCGCCGAACAAATCGAAAGCAGATTAACCGACCGCCGCAACGAGCTTTTCGATACGCAGGACGGTCTGGTTTACCTCGCGCGGCAAACCGGCGGGCTTGCGATTGTCAACAACAACGATTTAAGCGGCGGAATCGGGCGAATGATCGGCGACCAGAGTTATTACCTGATCGGTTACCAGCCGGACGATGAAACTTTTGACCCGAAAACGCGGCGATATAATAAACTCGAAATCAAGGTAAATCGTCCGGGAACGCGCGTTCGCTACCGTAGCGGATTTTTCGGCATCAGCGACGAAGAAACCGAAAAGCAGAATTTGAATTTAACCGCCGGTCAGCGAATGACAAACGCTCTGACTTCGCCGTTTGCCGTCAATGATATAGCTTTGCGGCTGAACGCGCTTTTCGGCAGCGGGCAGCAAGGCGCGTTTATTCGTTCCTTTCTACACATAAACGCGCAGGACTTAAAGTTTACGGACCAGCCGGACAATACGAAAAAAGCCGTTTTCGATATCGCCGCCGTCAGCTTCGGCGACACAGGCGTGCCAATCGATCAGGTCAGCAACGCTTACGAGATTTCGGTAAAAAAAGATCAATACGATGAATTCTTAAAAAGCGGCTTCGTTTACGATTTCACGTTTCCGATAAAAAAAGCCGGCGCTTACCAATTGCGCGTCGCGCTTTTAGACAAAACGACTGATAAGGTCGGCGCGGCGAATCAATTCATTGAAGTTCCCGATTTGAAAAAAGAACGCTTGACGCTTTCCGGCATCGTTCTGGAAAATATGAGTCTTGCGGAATGGCAGGCAGCGGCAAGCGAAACCGCGCCGAATAAAAGCAAAACAAGTCCGCTGAGCGATACGGCGCTCAGGCAATTTAATCGCGGAACCGTCTTAAATTATTCGAGCGAAATCTACAACGCAAAGCTCGACGCCGCGAAACAGCCGAATCTGACTTCTCAAATGAGGCTTTTCCGCGACGGAGTATTGTTTTTTGAAGGCAAGCAGCAAAAAGTTCCGGCTAATCAAGCCAATCAAAAAGCTTACAGTTTCAGCGGCTCGTTAAACCTGGGCACGGCGATGAAGCCGGGCGATTACGTTCTGCAAATCGTCATTACCGATAATCTCGCCAAAGAAAAACGCAAAATTTCCACTCAATTCGTTCAATTCGAGCTTATTAATTAGATTTTCCCGGAGCGCTTTTTTTCGTTCGCGCTTCCCGGGGATAGATATTATCTTTTAAGGCGTAAGCCCGCGCGCTTTTGCATTTCCGCGCATTAATATCTAACCTAGTTTTTTTATGCTGAAAATTAAACAAATTGAACTTATCGAAATCAACCTGCCGCTCGTTCATTTTTTTGAAACAAGTTTCGGCAGAACTTACGAGCGCCGAATCCTTCTGGTTCGGGTTATTGATGAAACCGGCGCGGAAGGCTGGGGCGAAGCGACCTGCGGCGAAACGCCTTCTTACTGCGAGGAATGGACCGATTCGGCTTGGGCAGCGGTCGAAAAAATTCTCGCGCCGATGGTTATCGGCAAAGAAGTAGAATCCGCCGGGCAAATTTGGGACGTGATGAAGCGCGTTCGCGGCAACCGCATGGCGAAAGCTTCGATCGAGACGGCTTGCTGGGATTTGGAAGCGAAAAAAATAAACGTGCCTTTATGGAAGCATCTCGGCGGCGAAAATCGAGAGATAGCGTGCGGCGTTTCGATCGGGATTCAGGATTCGATCGAGCAGCTTTTCGGCAAAATTCAAACCGAGCTCGACGCGGGCTATCGCCGCATCAAGATCAAGATCGCGCCGCACTGGGATTACGACGTGATCCGGCAGGTGCGCGAAAAATTCGGCGATATTTTGCTGATGGGCGACGCAAATTCGGCTTACACGCTCGACGACGTTGAATTGTTTAAGCGAATGGACGCGTTCGGGCTGATGATGTTCGAGCAGCCGCTCGCGCACGACGATATGCTCGATCACGCCAGGCTGCAAAAAGAAATCAAAACGCCGATCTGCCTCGACGAATCCGTTCGCTCGCCCGAAGACGCGCGAAAAGCGCTGGAAATCGGCGCCGGAAAGATTATCAACGTCAAGCTCGGACGCGTCGGCGGACACGCGCAGGCAAAACAGATCGAAGAGATTTGCCGCGCGGCGAACATCCCGATCTGGTGCGGCGGAATGCTCGAATCGGGCATCGGCAGAGCGCATAATATTGCAATGTCAACGCTTGCCGGTTTTACGCTGCCCGGCGACGTTTCCGCTTCGAAGCGCTACTGGCACGAAGATATCATCGAACCGGCGGTTGAAGTAACGCGTAACGGAACGATCATCGCTCCGGAAAGCGCCGGCATCGGATTTGAAGTAAAACGCGAAAGAATTGATAAACTCGCGGTTAGAAAATCGGAAATCAGCTAACAATCGCGTTTTGCGGCTGCGCCCTTTTTATCGCGCCAATGTATATTTATAATTAAAATGAACGCCGAAGTTTTTATAATTCAACGCTTTAATCGAATTTATAAAGCTTTCGATTTTTCCCGGCATTCGCAAGGATTCGCGTCTTTGCGGATGCTTTTTTTCGTTTTAATCTTTGCCTTGCCGGTGTGCGGGCAGACGATTTCCGGGCGCGTAGTTGACGCGCAAAACGCCCCGATTCCGGGCGCGGAAATAAATTTAAGCGATAAAACGCGCGTCGTCGCGCAAACGGTGACGGATGCGAGCGGCAATTTTTCGTTTGAATCGCCAGATTCGGGCGAGACGCTTTTGCGCGTCAAAGCCGAAAATTTTGCCGATTATTCACAAAGTTTGCCGCGAAATTTCAGCGAATTTCTGAATATTGTTTTGCAGCCGCGAAATTTGAGCGAGCAGGTAACCGTTTCGATCACAAGAACCGAATCGAGGCTTTCGGAAACTCCAGCCAGCATTTTTGTTTTAGACCGCGAAACTTTAAGCGCGACCGCCGCGCAAACCGTCGATGATTCGCTGCGGCAAATCGCCGGTTTTACGTTGTTTCGCCGCGCTTCGAGCAAAACTTCCAACCCGACGACGCAGGGCGCGAATCTTCGCGGGCTTTCCGGAAGCGGCGCGAGCCGCGCGGCGGTTTTGTTTGACGGGTTATCTTTAAACGACGCTTTCGGCGGCTGGACTTTCTGGTCTCGAGTTCCGCAGATCGCCGTCGAGCAGGCGGAAGTTCTGCGCGGCGGCGCGAGCGCTTTTTACGGAAACGCGGCGCTGAGCGGAGCCGTAAATTTAATTTCGGGCAAAGCCGAAAAGGACAAGCCGATTTTGCGTTTTCAAACTTCCGCCGGAACGCAAAACACTTACGACGGCAGCGTTTTTACGGCTTACCGGTTAAACGATTGGAGTTTCGATTTAGCCGCGGAAACGTTTCAAACCAAAGGATACATTCCTGCGGCAAAAGACGAGCGCGGCGCAATCGACACGCGCGCGAACAGCCGTCATAACAATGCGATTTTAACCGTCGGGCGAAATTTCGGGCGTGCGGCGCGAATTTTCGCTCGCGGAAACGTTTTCAGAGAGCGGCGCGACAACGGCACAAGCCTTACGAATAACAAAACTTATTTCCGGCAAGCGTCTTTCGGCGTGGATTTCGCAAACGAAAAAACCGGCGCTTTTCAGTTTCGCGCTTTCGCCGAAAAACAAGTTTACGACCAGACGTTTTCGGCGATTTCAAACAATCGAAACACAGAGACGCTTTCGCGCCTACAGCGCGTCCCGTCGCAGGCGGCGGGCGCGAACGTTTTCTGGACGCGCGGTTTCGGCGCAAATCACGCGGTTTCCGGCTCTTTTGAATTTCGGGAAGTTCGAGGCTTCAGCGACGAGATCGTTTACGCCGGCAATCGCGCCGCGTCTTTAATCGGCGCGGGCGGTCGCGAGCGAACGTTTTCCGTTTTCGCGCACGACGCGTGGCGAGTGACGAAAAAATTAAACGTGAACTTCGGCGGGCGTTTCGATTCGTGGAAAAATTTCGCAGCCGCTTCGATTACAAAAAATTTAACGACAAATGTGGCAAGCGCGGCGGCTTTTCCCGACCGCGAAGAACAGAATTTCAGCCCGCGCATCGCCGCTCTTTACCGCTTTAACAATAATTTTTCGGCGGCGGCTTCTTACTCAAAATCTTTTCGCGCGCCGACCTTAAACGAGCTTTACAGAGCTTTTCGCGTCGGAAACGTTTTGACCTTAGCCAACGAAAACTTGAAATCCGAACGCGCCGAAACCTTTGAAGCGGGATTGAATTTCACAGGTTTCGAGCGAAAATTAAATCTTCGCTCGAATTATTTCTCGGCTGAAGTTACGCGCCCGGTCGTGAGCGTAACTTTGAGCGCCGTGCCGAATTTGATTACGCGTCAGCGGCAAAACGTCGGCGCGACCAGCTCGCGCGGCTTGGAGCTTGACGCGGAATTCCTGGCGAGAAAAGACTTGCGGTTTTCAGCCAGTTACCTGTCGGTCGATTCGCGCGTCACGGATTTTCCGGCAAACCCGCTTCTCATCGGAAAATTTCTGCCGCAGATCGCCCGCCGGCAGATGACTTTTCAAACGTTTTATCGACCGCAGGATAGATTTTCAATCGGATTGCAGGGCAGAATTTCCGGCGCGCAATTCGAAGACGATCAAAACACGCAGCGCCTTCGCCCTTTTTTCACGCTCGACGTTTTCGCTTCGTATAAAATCAATAAATTCGAGATTTTCACGGCGATCGAAAACGTTTTCGACAATCGCTACGACATCGGCTTAACGCCGAATCGAACCGTCGCCGCGCCGCTTTTTGCGCGCATCGGTTTGCGTTTTGATCTCGGAGAAAAATGATGATTTTATGTAAACCGGCGAACCTGCGCCTGCAAATTATAAATTAAAATAACCCCGGCTCGCGCGGCTCGGAGCGACGGCACAAGGTTTCGACAAAACTCTTTTATTTAAAAAATCGAAAATGACGTTTTCGAAATAATATTTTACACTTATCAATCATGGCAGTTGAACTAGTACCCGACGACGTGAGGCAATTTATAATTGATAAAATTGACTCGGTTGCAGAACTAGAAGGGCTATTGCTTCTCAGCAGAAATCCGGAAACAAATTGGACTCTTGAGGCTTTGGCGCAAAGGCTTTACACAAGCCAGCAGCAAACCGAAGATGTTTTGTCGCATCTTTATTCGCTGGGTTTTGTGGCTATCGAAGACGGTCGGACGCCTGTCTACCGCTATCACACGAGCTCGCCCGCGATGGCGCAGATTGTCGATCGCGTCGCGGAAACTTATTCGAAATATTTAGTGCCTGTAACGAACTTGATCCATTCTAAACCACAGACAAAAGTTCAACAGTTTGCCGATGCCTTTAATTTAAGAAAAAGGAGAGATAAATAGAATGGTCGTGCTGATTTATTCGCTGTGCGCTTTGACGGCGCTGCTGTGCTCGTGGCTTTTGATCAGAGCCTACCGCCGCAGCGGCTATAAATTGCTGCTTTGGAGCGGTTTATGCTTTGCGGGCTTGACGCTGAACAATAGTCTTTTGATTGTCGATAAATTTCTCGTGCCGTATATCGACTTATCTCTCTGGCGTTTGATACTGGCGCTCGTTTCTTCTCTGGTGTTTTTATACGGGCTGATCTGGGATTCGGAATAAGGAAAAAGATTATGAATCAATTACTACTCGGCGCTATCGCGATGGCAACTTTGACCATAGGATTGTTTTTCCTGCGTTTCTGGAAAAAAACGCGCGATCGTTTCTTTCTTTTTTTCGCCGTCGCTTTCGGCTTAGAAGGCTTAAACCGGGTTTTGCTCGGAATTAATTACGGCTCGAATGAAAACGAACCGATTTATTATCTGGTCAGATTTCTCTCGTTTCTCCTGATTTTGATCGCCATAATTGATAAAAACAGATTAAATAAAGCGCAAAGCAGTGAGTAAATTCTTGTAAATTCCGCCTTCGATCGTTACCGCGAAAACGTCTTTCTTTAAAAACTTGCAAGGCGCTTTTACGCTCCGGCTTTTATCATCGAAAAAACAAACTTTCTTCAGCTTCGCCAAACTTAAGTCCGCCGCTTTTTCGGTCGAAGGTTTTGTCCGCCGCGTTAAAGTGCTAAAATATCCGTTTTCAAAATAATTATATATGAGCAATCAAGAACCGAATAAAATCATTTTTTCGATGGTCAAGGTCAGTAAGTTTTACGACAAAAAGCCTGTCCTGAAAGACATTTATTTATCATTTTTTTACGGCGCGAAAATCGGGGTTCTCGGGCTGAACGGTTCGGGAAAGTCCTCGCTTTTGCGGATTATCGCCGGAACGGACAAGGAATTTAACGGCGAAGTCGTTTTTTCCAAAGGTTACAGCGTCGGGTATTTAGAGCAGGAACCGCGCCTTGACGAGACGAAAACCGTCAAGCAGATCGTCGAACAAGCCGTTCAGCCGACGGTTGATTTGTTAAAGGAATACGAAGAAATCAACGCGAAATTCGCCGAACCGATGGACGACGATGCGATGAGCGCGCTGATTGAACGGCAGGGCGAAGTGCAGGAAAAGCTCGACGCAACGGACGCATGGGATTTGGACGCGCGGTTGGAAATGGCGATGGAGGCGCTCAGGTGTCCGCCCGGGGAAACGCCGATTAAAAATCTTTCGGGCGGCGAAAAACGCCGCGTCGCGCTTTGCCGGCTTTTGCTGCAAAAGCCCGATATCCTGCTGCTTGACGAGCCGACCAACCATCTCGACGCGGAAACCGTCGGCTGGCTCGAACAGCATCTGCAAAAATACGAAGGAACCGTTATCGCCGTGACGCACGATCGTTATTTTCTAGATAACATCGCGGGCTGGATCCTGGAGCTCGACCGCGGCGAAGGAATTCCGTATCAGGGAAATTATTCATCGTGGCTTGAGCAGAAACAAAATCGTTTGAAAGGCGAGGAAAAATCGGAAGATAAACGCCGGAAAACTTTGGAGCGCGAGCTCGAATGGATTCGTATGTCGCCCAAGGGCAGACACGCCAAATCGAAGGCGCGTATTAATGATTACGAAAATCTCGTGTCGCAGGAAGCCGAAAAACGTTCGGAAGATTTGGAAATTTTTATTCCGGTCGCCGAACGTCTCGGTGATATCGTGATCGAAGCCAAACAGGTCGCTAAAGGTTACGACGGGAAATTGCTGTTTGAAAATCTCGAATTTTCATTGCCGCGCGGCGGCATCGTCGGCGTCATCGGACCGAACGGCGCGGGTAAAACGACTTTGTTTCGCCTTATCACAAAACAGGATTCGCCGGACGCGGGCGATTTCAAAGTCGGCGAAACCGTCAAACTCGGCTACGTCGATCAATCGCGCGACAGTCTTAACCCCGACAAAAATATCTGGGAAGAAATTTCCGACGGGCTTGATCTGGTAATGCTCGGCAAACGCGAGGTAAATTCGCGCGCGTACGTTTCGCGTTTTAATTTTTCCGGCGCCGATCAGCAGAAAAAAGTCGGCGTGCTTTCCGGCGGCGAACGCAACCGCGTTCACCTTGCGAAAATGCTAAAATCCGGCGCGAATGTTTTACTTTTGGACGAACCGACCAACGATCTGGACGTAAACACGATGCGCGCCCTCGAAGAAGCGCTCGAAAACTTCGCCGGATGCGCCGTCGTCATCAGCCACGACCGATGGTTTCTGGATCGCATCGCGACGCACATTTTAGCGTTCGAAGGCGATTCGAAAGTCGTTTTCTTTGACGGAAATTATTCCGAATACGAAGCCGACCGCAAACGCCGCCTCGGACACGACGCCGATCAGCCGCATCGCATTAAATATAGAAGTTTGACGCGCGCTTAATCACCGAAGTTTAAGGCAAAAAAAGTAATAGCCGCAAAAAGCTCAAAGAAGACATAAGAAAACATAAAATAATCTTTTGTACCTTTTGAACTTTTTGCGGCTATTACTTTTTTGTTTTATCTGTGTGCCTTTTCTATCATTTCAGCCGCCATTTTGCCCGACAGCAAAACGAGCGGAATGCCGCCGCCCGGATGCGTCGCGCCGCCCGCGAAATATAGGTTTTCGATGTCTCGCGCTTTGTTCGGGACGCGCAGAAAAGCCGAGAAAATTCCGTTTGACGAAACGCCGTAAATCGAGCCTTTATTGGCGTTGTATTTTCGCTCGAAATCTTCGGGCGTGATTATACGCTCGAAATCAATCGAATTATTTAACCCGCTCAAGCCGAAATTTTCCAGTTTTTTGATTATCGAATCGCGGTAATTTCGTTTTTCTTTTTCCCAATCAATGAATGCGCTTGTGTAAGGCGCGTTGACTAAAACAAACAGATTTTCGTGTCCTTCGGGCGCCTGCGTTTCGTCTGTTCGCGACGTCGCGCAGACGTAAATTGTCGGGTTTGCGGCAGGACGTTTTTCGCGAAAGATCGCGTCGAATTCGGCTTTGTAATCGTCGCTGAAAAAAATGTTGTGATGAGCGAGCCGCGGATATTTCTTTTTCGCGCCCAAAAGCAAAACGAAACCGCTGCACGAAGGCTCGCGTTTTTCTAACTTTTCGTCGGTAAAGATTTTGCGCTCGTTTTTATCAATCAAATTGCGGTAAGTTTCAACGGCGTCGGAATTTGCAATAACGAAATCCGCCGCCGTAATTTCGCCGCCGGTGCTGACGCCGATCGCTTTCCCGTTTTCAATCACGATTTGCTCGACCGCGCTTTCCGTGTAGATTTTCACGCCGAGCTCGCGCGCCAATCTTTCCAGCGCCTTCGGAATTTCATACATTCCGCCGCGCGCGTACCATGCGCCGAGCCCGAATTCGACGTGCGGGATCAGAGCGAAAGTCGCCGGCGTTTGATACGGCGACGAGCCGTTGTAAGTGGCGAAACGATTGAAAAGCTGTCTCACTTTCGGCGAAGAAAAATATCCGCGGTTGTGAGCGTCGAGCGTTTTCAAGGTGGAAATAGCGAGCAGGTCCTTGAGATATTTCGGGCGCAGAAGCTGCGGCAAATCGTTTAAGCCGTGCGCGAGAAAAGTTTTCGCGGCGATTTCGTATTTGCGGCGCGAATCCGCTAAATATCTTCGAAAATTCGCCGCATCGTCCGGCTCTATTTTTTCGATTTCCTTTTCGGTTTTCCGCAAATCGTCGGAAGCGTCGAGCCTCGTTCCGTCCGACCAGAAATAGCGGCAAATCGGCTCGCACCGAACGATTTCGAGATAATCTTCGATTCTCTTTCCGCAAAAAACAAAAAGCTCGTTCAGGACGTGTCGCATCGTTAAAAGCGACGCGCCTGTATCGAATTTATAACCTTCGGCTTCGACGTAATTGATCTTTCCGCCGATTGTTTCATTCTTCTCAAAAATCGTGACGGAAAAGCCGGATTTTGCCAGTCGGCAAGCGGCGGAAAGACCGCCAAGTCCAGCTCCGATAATAATTACGGTTTTCATTAATATTATTGTTTATACCGCGGCGCGGCGCGGCTCCCAGTGAAAACGTCGCTTTTGCTGTTTTTGTCCAAACAATTCGTGATAGAATGCGTAAACCAAGATTGTCGCATACATTTTTCTAAACCGGAAAGTTCGATATTACCCCAAATATTATGAAATTTTGCCCGACTTGCCAGACTCGTTACGATGAGGAAATTTTACGTTTTTGCACCAAAGACGGAACGCTTCTGATCGAAGAAACATCGCCGAATTTCACGGCATTACCAAGCGAAAGCATTGCCGATGAACCCGACGAAGAAACAATCGTCAGGCGCAAGCCTCCGGTTATCCCGGCTGCTGCTGCTGCTGTTCCGCCTGCCGTCTCCGCAGAAAAACCGGGTCCGCGCATCGTCATCCCGACTTCGGAAGAAAGACCGAAACAGAATGTGCGGACAAATCAGGCGGCTTATCAAGCGCCGCAGCAGAAGCAAAACACGACAAAAATCGTTTTGCTGACGATTTTAGGAACATTAGTAATTCTAGCCGGCGCGGGCGGAATCTTCTGGATGCTGCAATCGGATAATTCGAGCAACAGCAACTCGAATACAAACCCGGTAAATGAAAACGTCAATACAAACCCGCCGACGAATCTCGGTCTGGATAATTCGTTTAACTTCAACGCGGGAAGCGGCGTCAATACAAATTTTAATATTAATACCAACGCCAATATAAAAACGCCGACCCCGACGCCGAAGCAAAGCCCGACGCCGACCCCGACGCCGCGACCGACGCCCGAAACCAACACAAACAGCGCCGCGAACACTAATTCGGCGAATCCGAGGGAAACCAATCCGACGCCCGCCGCAACGCCGACGCCGCGCCCGACGGCAACCGCCGCTCCGCCTGCGAATCGCCCGGTAAATGTCGGCGTTTTAAACAGCCGCGCGCTTAATCTCCCGACTCCGGCTTATCCTTCCTCGGCTAGATCGGTCGGCGCTTCCGGGCGCGTCACCGTACAGGTTTTCGTAGACGAAAACGGCAGCGTCTCTTCAGCCAAAGCAGTCAGCGGTCATCCGCTGCTGCGGCAGGCAGCCGAAGCCGCCGCCCGTCAATCCCGCTTTAATCCGATTCGCGTTAACAATCAAGCCGTTCCAGCCAGCGGCATCCTCGTTTACAACTTCATTAATTAAAAAATTAAAATAGTTTCCGTCCCGTCTCTTTTCCCGCCTGACAATCTTTTTGATGAAATATGATAAGCGGCTTCGATTTCGTATAATTAAAAATCAGCGTTTGTCGCGCCGAAAAATTTTACGTTATAAAAGCGGCAACTCTTTTGATAATTTTTTGAATCAATCAAAAGATGAAACAAAGCGCATTATTCGTTATCATTGAATAAAATCCGCGATCTATTCATCGAAACATACTTATTCGTGTTTCAATCAATTGGAAAATTCAGACGTATAAGGGGAGTTAAAGCACGCATAGTTCTTGACTGGCGAGAAAGCAGCAAAATCATTTATGACAAATCCAATGACCGAGCCTGAAAAACAGGAATTATCATATGTCGTGGCAGATAAAATAAATCCGCTGCCGCGTTCAATTGTCCGCCGGACGGCTTTTGAACTGCTTGACGGCGAATGGCGCTTTGCGCTTGATGTTGAAGACCGTGGGCTTAAGGAACAATGGCAAAACGGTTACAACTTTACCGAAACCGCTTCTTTTCCAGGCTCGATTGAGTCTTATCTGGCTGCGGCTAAAGAAGATGTAAAAGTAGCTCATTCGCTTTATTCCAACAGCGATGAGGTCGTCGCCTGGTACGAGCGCGATTTTAGTATTCCGCAGGGATGGCAGATGCAAGCCGACAAGCTGACGCAGCTTACTTTCGGCGCGTGCGGCTACGAAACGCGCGTCTGGCTTAACGGCGTTCTGCTCAAAACGATCGAAGGCGAAGAAGTGCATTACGGCGAATATAATTCGTTTTCGTACGAGCTTCCGGCAGAGCTCTTAAAACCGGTTAATCGCTTGACGATACGCGTCTCCGACACGATAGATTCGCAGATTCCGCGCGGCAAACAGGCTTCGCGCGTGTATAAACAGGGCGGCATCTGGTATCAAACGATTTCCGGCGCAGTGCGCAGCATCTGGATCGAACCGGTCGGGCGCAATCGTCTGCGCTCGCGTCTCGGCATTATCAGCAGTTTGCGCGATCGTCTCGTCGAGCTTGATTTGACGACGCGAATTCACGAAGCGGGCGATTATCGCTTGCGACTGACAATTATGTCGCATGACGAGAACGGCTCTTACACTGCGGAAAATCCTATCGTAGAAGAATTCGATTTAACGCTCGAAGAAGGCGAAAAACAGCAGCGCGTTCCGGTAGCGATGCCGAATGCGCGTCTCTGGTCGCCCGCCGCGCCGCATCTTTATCATTTACTTGCGGAATTGATCGCGCCGGACGGCAACATTACCGGCATCGAAACGCATTTCGGGCTGCGCAAGATAGAATCGCGCGGTCGTCACGTTTATCTTAACAACGAACCGATTTACATCGACGGGATTCTATACCAGCCGGGCGTTTCGACGTTTGACGAAATGCGGCGGCATCTTCTCGCAATGAAACGGCTCGGATGCAATCTCGTGCGCGTTCATATTGCCGGCATCGACCCGCGAATCTACGCGATTGCCGACGAAATCGGCTTGATGCTCTGGGTCGAAGTTCCTTCGCCGCACGTTTCGACGCAGCTCAGCCGCGATAACCATTGGGCGGAACTCCAGAGAATGCTCGTTTTTATCGCTTCGCATCCGTCGATCGTAATTTTAAGTTTGTACAACGAAGATTGGGGCGCCGAAGATATTACGACAAACGTTGAAACGCGGCGCTATATCTCGAACACTTTCGATTATTTGCGGCTTCATTACCCGCAGCTTCTTGTCGTCGATAACGATGGCTGGAATCACGTTTCCAGGCGCGGAAGACTTTGCTCGCATCTGTTGAGCGTACACGTTTATACGCCAGAGCTTGCGACATGGTCGTCGGTTCTCGATCGTATTGTCGCCGGAGAAACAAAAGGCGTCGCGGCTCAGCCTCTGATTGTCGGCGACCCGTATTTTTATCACGGGCAAGCGCCCCTCGTTATCAGCGAATGGGGCGGATTCGGTTTTACGGATTACGGCGGACCGGGCGCCAACGATGAAAAGACCAAGCGAATTCGAGAATTCAAACGCGAAATGCGCCGCCGTCCGGTCGCCGGAGATATCTATACGCAGGCGACGAGTATCGAAGAAGAAACCAACGGCATCATCGATCCGGCAAGCGGCGAACTGCTCGTTCCGCCGGGATTGCTAAATTCCAGTTCGCTAATCGATTAGCAAAGCTCTGTATCTCGAGCGAGAAATTTACTACTCGAGATACAGACTTAAAAAAGACTCTAAACTTTCAAAATGAAGCGGTTTGACGATAACATCATCGAAGCCTGCGCGCAGCGCCATATCAACCGATGTATTTTTAAATGCGGTTAAAGCGACGATCGAAACGTATTCAAAACCTTCGATCTTTCTAATGATTTTTGTGGCGGTGGCTCCGTCCATTCCGGGCATCGCCAAATCCATCAAAATCAGATCGGGCTGAAACTGCACGGTTTTCTCCACTGCCTCATAGCCGTCTGACGCTTCGATAACCTGATAGCCGTATATTCCTATCAAGGTTTTCATCATTCTGCGAACATCGGCATAATCTTCTACAACCAGAACGGTTTTCGGCATATTATTCCCCGCCTTATATAAAAATCATTTTATCTTATGATACAGAAGCGATATTCTATTTACAACAGTTTTTTATTTTGATTAAAAATGTTTATCCAGATAATCGCGAGCCTGTAAACTATCAGATTAACTGTTGCTGCGTCAACAAGTTAGCTGGCTGGACGGGTAATTTGATGCGATAGGAATTTGAGTTTATTTGGAGATTTCCCGCCCGGTGAAAAATTCTTTAAGTGAATAAAAGAGCTTTTTCGACAGCTTGTCGCGGATCAATTACGCCCCAGCCCTGGCGGTCAACTTCGTAGCCGGGAAGCCTTTCCGCCGTCGAAATCAAAATTCTTTTTATTTGCTGCGGCGTCAATTTCGAATTGGCTTCGAGCATCTGCGCAATTACAGAAGAAACGATCGGTGCGGAAAACGATGTGCCGTCAACGTATTTATAATGTTTTGTAATAAAGCTTTCCTGGCTTAATTTGAGCGCGATAATCTGGCGCAGCATATACGCCGGGCGGTCTAGCGCCGCGTCGAGTTCCGATTCTACGCCCGGATTTTCGCGAACGATCGAATGCAGCTGGTCGTCTTCAGCTTTATCGAGTTTTTCTAAAAGCGATGCCTGCTGAGCCGTCGGCGTATTCGGCAAAATCGGCGCCGGAACCCAGATCGAGGGCGCGATGATTTCCGGTTTTTGGAATCCGTCGAGCGTCGGACCGTAGCTCGAACGATACATTCCGCGTCTTGTCCGGTTGATCGAATTTTGATCGTCGAGCCCGCCGACCGCGATTGCCGACGGAGCCGAAGCGGGCGGAAAAACCGGGTGATTCGGTAAATGCCCGGCGTTGCCGACGGCGCAGACGATGGTTAATCCGCGCGCCACGCATTTTTCAACCGTTTGCGAAAGCGGATCGTTCAGGTAACTTTGTTCGAAATCGCCGCCGGCTGAAATATTGACGATTTTAATCGAATATTTCGCTTGATTTTCCAAAACCCATTCCAGCCCGTCCTGAATATTGCGTTCGGTAATGCGCCCGGTTCTTGCGAGTTTTACTAAAACGACGTTTGCGTCCGGCGCGATTCCGCGATAAAAACCGTTTGACAAACCGCCGTTTCCAGCCGCGACCACCGAAGTCATCATTCCGTGCCAGCTCGCCGCATCGGGCTGAAACAGCGACGACAAATCGCCGTTTTCATCAAGCAGATTGCGGTAACCGATAATGCGATTATCCGGCGTCGTCAAATCGACGTGCGGGTAAAATCCCGAGTCGAGAAAAGCGATGGTTACGTCTTTGCCTGTAAAACGCTCGTCGGAATCGAGCCGCAGAGGCGTCGAAAGGACGTGCGACCCATCCTTCTGCATCGCGGCGTCCTTGATGATTTGCTCTTTGGCACGTTCGAAAAGCCTTACGCAGCGCTCGCAAACCGCTTGAAACTCACGCGTGTCCGGCGCGTTGGCATTAATCAGCTGCCGCAAATCTTCTTCCAGAACGATTAACGGAACGTATTCGTCACGCGTTTCCCGCGAACAAACGGGACAAACCTTTTCGCCCGCCGCGATGTCCGCGCCGGTCGTCGCCCGCTGTAGTTGTAAAGATTCCGTCGGAGTCATTTTGCGGTTTAAGTTTTCCATAAACACAAGTTAAAATCAATTTAACAGGAAAGCATGAGAGAAGAGAGAATGGCGGCTTTTTAATAGTGATATTCAATAAGTGACCGGTTAAAAATCTTTGTTTTTCAATCCTTCATTTAATGTTTATTTCGCTCGATTATTACAACGCTTTTTCGTTTTTCACTGTTCACTATTCATTATCTCTTAGCCTTTCAAAAATATGGAATCTTCCTTTCAAAAATATGGAACGAAAAAAAGTCGGTATTGCGCTTTCCGGCGGCGCGGCGCGCGGTTTTGCTCATCTCGGAGTTTTGAAAGTTCTTGCCGAAAACGATATTCCGATTGATTTTGTCGCAGGAACCAGCGCGGGCTCGTTTGCCGGCGCGGCTTTCGCTTCGGGTTTGAGCATTGAAGAAATCATCGCTATGTCGCGCAAAATAAGCTGGTTTCGGATGACCGGATTTTCTTATTCGCCGAAAGGTCTGCTTTCAAACGCTTCGATGGGAACTTTTATCAGGCAGCATTTTCCGCACAAAAATCTCGAAGATTTCCCGATCCCGTTCGCGGCGGTCGCGTGCGATTTGGAAACGGGCAAAGAAGTTATTTTGAAAGAGACGGGCGACGCAGCCGATGCCGTTCGCGCGAGCTGCGCTATTCCCGGCGTTTTCGTTCCGGTCGTCAGCGAAGGCAGAATGCTGATCGACGGCGGAGTCGTTTCAAACGTACCGACAAAAGCGGTCAGGAAATTGGGCGCCGAAATTGTTATCGCCGTCGATGTACTGGCTTCGGGCGCGACTTACTGGGGCTCGCCTTCGACACTGCTCGGCATCTTTTTTCAATCGGCGATGATGCTTCTGCGCGCCGCTTCAAAATCGCATCATTACCGCGCAGACGTTGTGATTATTCCGGAAATCGCGCATCTGCGCCCCGACGAAATCAGCAAAATGGACGAGTTCATAAAAGCCGGCGAAGAAGCCGCGCTCGAAAAACTGGATGAAATAAAAGCTTTGCTCAACGAGACGTAAATTATTCGATTTATAAAGAAAATCACAAATCAAACACGGCAAAAGCGGTACGTTATAATTGTTGTAATTGTTATAAAAAGAAGATTTTCGTTTCAGAAACGGTAAAAGCCTTCGATCAAATCCATATCGAACAGCGCGTAATTGCAGGTTAATTCCTCGCCCTGATTTATATTCCGGGAAGCTATGGTAACGTCGTTTTCGCCGCCGTCGCAGACGTCCAGGCAGTTCGGTTCGTCGGAATGATTGAAAAACCGGGCATCGTCGCCGCATAAAACGTAAAGATTAGAATCCTTTTCGCGGTACGTGTATTTTTTAATTTGTTCGCGGCAGCAATCGTCTAATTCACCGATTTCCCGCGCGGTCAGGCGAAGGTCTATCAGCGAATTATATCTCCACAAAATTGTGCCTTTTTTAATAAATTCGGCGGCAAATAAGCCGATGCCCTCGATACAACTGACGCCAAGCTTTGTTTTAACGAGCAGCATTGTTTCTCTTTTTCACCTTCAAGCTAAATTCGGCGGCAAATTCGAATTTTTCGCACGGTCAAAAAAATTCTTTTCAAAAATACCCGACTTCAAAATCCGTTTCCGTCATATTGAAGACATAATAATTCTTACGTTTAATTAATTTCTTCGATTTTTTGTTTTCTTTGAATGCTCCTTGAACGGAAACAGCCGAACAAAAACCTTTCTTTAAACAGAAAATAAAAAAATCAAAAGGCGCGGGCTTAATTCGCGCCTTTTGAAAAATTTACGATTCTTCCTTTAGTTCCGCTAACCCTGTAAAAGCAGGCGTATTGATAGCGTGACCATCGACTCCGTAGCGCGAACCGTGACACGGGCAATCCCATGTTTTCTCCAAAGAGTTAAACCGCACGATGCAGCCGAGGTGCGCGCAGACGGCTGAGCGCCGGTGCAGGTTTCCGTCTTCATCCCGGTAGGCGGCGATCTTCGTCGTTCCGTGACTGATGATCGCGCCTTCGCCCGGTTTGATTTCGTCGGCTGAGGAAACGTCGCCGCCCGTGATCCAATCGACATACGGAACCGTCGAGCTGATGATTTCCGGCACGGCTTCGGTAATCGACTGCGTAGCCAGACGCGAAGGCTCATAAACTTCTGCCCACGGATTTTCGCGCCCGAGAATCAGATCGGAAACGAGCATTCCGCCGATCGTGCCGTGCGTCATACCCATCCCGGAATCGCCGGTTATCAAATAAACGTTCGGCTCGCCGGATGAAAATCTGCCGATAAAAGCCAGCCCGTCGTGAGTTTCCAAGACCTGCCCCGACCACTCGTAAAGCAATTCTTCCGCCATCGGAAAGCGCTCCCGCGTCCATTGCCAGAGGCGTGCAAAACGCTGTTCGCCGTCGTCAGCCTGCCCTGTGTGGTGGTCTTCGCCGCCGACGATTAAAACGTCGTAATCATTCTCCGGCTGCGTCCGCACATAACGATACGGGTCAGCCGTATCCCAAAAAAGAGCTTTTTCAATCGAATCTTTCGGAACGCGCGCGCCGATCACATAAGTGCGATAAGGCGGCAGCTTGGCGAACATTTTACTCATAATCGGGTAATTCGTTGCCAGGACGATTGATTGGGCGCGAATCGTTTGATTGTTTGCCGTTTTAACTTCAGGAGCCTCTTCGCTTTTCCATTCGATGGCGCGTGTGTTTGAAAAAAGCCGCCCGCCGTTTCTTTCGATCGCCCGCGCCAAACCGGATAGATACTTGAGAACGTGAAACTGACCCTGGCGGGGAAATCTCAACGCTTCGCCCGTGTCGTAACCTGTGATGGGCGCTCGCTCGACCCACTCGACTGCCGATAAACCGATGCGGTGCGCCGCTTCGAATTCCTCGTTTAAATCGTCTTCGCTCCGGTCTGCGGCTTCGAATAAATACCCGTCAACGCGGCGAAAATCGCAGTCGATTTGTTCTTCGGAAGCGATTCTTTCGATTTCATCGATCGCGCGCCCGTGGCTTTCGCCGGCAAGCCGGGCTTTTTCCGCACCGTGCCATTTCTCGATTCGGTAAATGCGGTCGTCGATCGCGTTTGAAAGATGCGCCGTCGTTCGTGAAGTTTCGCCGCCGCCGATTAAACCGTCGTCGATGACGATGACTCGTTTTCCGGCTTTCGTTAAATAATAAGCGGTCGTCAGCCCGGCAATCCCGCCGCCGATAATGCAAACGTCGGTTTCTGTCGATTCGCCAAGCGTATTTTCGGCGAGCAAATCTTCGCTCGCTTCCCAATACGAGACGGTTTTCCCTTCATCGCTTTTCGCCATAATATTCCTTCCTCATTCGAAATTTTACTGTGCGGTTATTATAAAACTTTTGCGCGTTTAGCTGGTAGATTTTTTTACTCGAAGACATTTAGACGATTCTCAGCGCGAAAGATCATTCGCGGCAAAAGCAAACGGCTCCGCTGTTTAATAAATTATCGCGCATTTGCATACGACCGGCGCCGGTTTGACGATTATTATTGATAAGCAAAAAACGAATTTAAAGTCGTGTTTATTCTCAATTATTACCGCGGCAATCGAAACCTTGAGCATTTATGATTTGTAAAGATAGCCGAGCGGTAAAAAAGAGAATTTGCTTTATAGTTTTTATGTGTAAATGCCTCGTTAAATTGTTTACAATCAATAAATGCCTGAAATATAAAAAATCCCTTTCGGCTGCGAAAATTTATGAATGAAACTTACGATGTCGCCGTCGTCGGCGGCGGGCATAACGGTTTGACGTGCGCTTGTTATCTTGCCAAAGCCGGTTTGAAGGTGATCGTTCTCGAGCGGCGGCACATCGTCGGCGGCGCGGTCTGCACCGAGGACGATTTGATCGAGGGTTATAAAATCGATGTCGGATCGAGCGCGCATATTATGATTCACCTCACGCCGGTCATTGCCGATCTGGAATTGACGAAATTCGGGCTCGAATATATCGACTGCGACCCGTTCGCCTTTGCGCCGCTGCCCGACGGGAAAGGCGCGATTTATTTTTGGAAAGACGTTGATAAAACCTGCGAATCGATCGCCGCAATTTCGCCCGAAGACGCCGACCGTTATAAAAAATTCGTCACGGAATGGGAAAAATTAAACGAAGGCGTTTTTCAGGCGTTTTTGAAACCGCCGACGATGCTCAATCTCGGGCGGCATATGGTTTTCGGCACGAAATCGAAAAATCCGGCGGATATGGTGCGGAAATTAATGACGAGTTACGGCGCGCTCGTCAAGCAGACGTTCAAACACGAAGGATTGCGGGCGGCGATGGCATGGCTCGCGGCGCAATCGGGTCCGCCGCCGACGGCGATGGCGAGCGGGGATTTTCTCGGCTGGCACTCGATGATTCACAAAAGCGGCGTCAAACGCCCGCGCGGCGGTTCGGGCGCGCTGACGCAGGCGATGGCGCGATGCCTCGAACATCACGGCGGCGAAGTTTTACTAAATGCCGAAGTTAAACAAATCGAAGTCGCAAACAATCAAACCGGCGGCATCATTTTAGAAAACGGGACGCGCATCGAAGCAACGCGCATCGTCTCGAACGCCCACGTTCACACGACTTTTCTAAAACTTATCGGCAAGGAAAACCTGCCGGAAAATTTAGTCGAGCGCATCGAAAACGTCCGCATCGGCAACGGTTTCGGGATGATCGTGCGCTGCGCCGTCTCGGAATTGCCCGATTACGCAGCCGCGCCTTCGGGCGGACGCGCGGCGGATTGTCATCACGGATTGCAGCTTCTCTGCCCCTCGATGGATTATCTAGACCGCAGTTACGCCGATTATTTAAACGGCATCCCGTCGAAAAATCCGGGCGCGCTGGCGATGACTTTTTCATCCGTCGATCCGACGCTCGCGCCCGCGGGAAAGCACACGCTGTTTATCTGGGGTCAATATTACCCGTATGAATTATCAAACGGCGAACGCTGGCAGGATATCGAGGAACGCGAAGCCGACAAATTAATCGATGTCGTTAATTCTTACGCGCCGAACGTCAAACGTTCCATCATCTCGCGCTTCACGCAGTCGCCGCTCGATCTCGAACAGCGCCTCGGACTCCTTCGCGGCAACGTCATGCACGTCGAGATGGACTTCGACCAGATGTTTATGTTTCGCCCGCTGCCGGAAATGAGCGCCTACAAAACGCCGATCAAAAATCTCTACTTAACCGGCGCATCCACGCATCCGGGCGGCGGAGTTTTCGCCGCCAGCGGGCACAACACGGCAAAAGTTGTTTTAAAGGATGTGAAGCGTGGCTGGTTTTAAT
>JAOAPX010000030.1 GCA_025463125.1 Acidobacteriota bacterium
ATTCCTTCGCCACGCACCTGCTCGATTCCGGCGCCGATCTGCGCGACATACAGGAGCTTCTCGGACACGCCCGACTTTCGACGACGCAGATTTACACGCACGTTTCGATGGAAAAACTGATCGAAGTTTACGACAAAGCGCACCCGAAAGCGTAAGAATTTTGTTAAGATAAAAACTAATGCAGCGACCGGAAAAAACAGAATACGCGCCCTTTTATGAAACCTACGTTTCGCTTGTCGATGAAACCGACGTCATCGCGGCTTTGCAAAACCAATTAACCGAGATGCAAGCTTTGCTCGGCGAAATCGCGGAAGAAAAAGGCGCCCACGCTTACGCCGAAGGAAAATGGACGATCAAAGAATTAATCGGGCATTTAAACGACGGCGAAAAGATTTTCGCTTATCGCGCGCTTCGGATCGCCCGCGCCGACGAAACGCCCATGGAAGGCTACGAGCAGGACGGTTATATCGAAAACGCGAATTTTAATGAATGGCGTCTCGTGGATTTAACGGAAGAATTCGCGCTGCTGCGCCGCGCAAACATCTTATTTTTCAAAAATCTGCCGGAAGAAGCCTGGACGCGGGCGGGGACGGCGAACGATTCGAAAGTTTCGGTTCGCGCTCTCGCGTACATAATAATCGGGCACGTTCGCCATCACACAAACATTCTGCGCGCGCGATATTTGAATCAATGAAGTTCGACGTAATAATTATCGGCGCGGGCGCAGCCGGACTTTTTTGCGCGTTTGAAGCCGGAAAACGCGGGCGCAAAGTTCTCGTCATCGAACACAACGCGCAGGTCGGGCGAAAAATCCTGATTTCCGGCGGCGGGCGCTGCAATTTCACAAACATTCACACGAAACCGGAAAATTTCATCTCGGAAAATCCGCATTTCTCAAAATCCGCGCTCGCCCGTTACACGCCGCAGGATTTCGTCGAGCTCGTCAAAAAACACCGCATCGAATACTACGAGAAAAAGCTCGGGCAGCTTTTCTGCCGCGAAAGCGCGAGGCAAATCGTCGAAATGCTGCTTGCCGAATGCGTCCGCGCGCGCGTCCAGATTCGCACGACCTGCACGGTAAAAGAAGTAAAAAAAATCGAAACGAGCGAGAAAGCTTTTTACGAAATCGAAACCGATCAAGGCGAATTCGCCTGCGAAAGTTTAGTGATCGCCACCGGCGGGCTTTCGTTTCCGAAAATCGGCGCGACGGATTTCGGATTCAGGACAGCCAGAAAGTTCGGCTTAAAAATCGTCGAAACGCAGCCCGCGCTCGTTCCGCTGGTTTTCGAAAAATCGGCGAAAAGCTACGCAAAGCTCGCCGGAGTTTCGGTTGACGCCCTGGTTTCCGCGGGCAAAAATTCGTTTCGCGAAAACATTTTGTTTACGCACAGAGGTCTTTCCGGTCCGGCGGTTTTGCAAATCTCAAATTACTGGCGCAAAGAAAAGGAAATTACGATCGATCTGCTGCCGACCGCCGACGCGCACGAAATATTGAAGGAAAACGAAGCGAGCAAACAAAATCTCGACAATTTTTTGAGCCGTTTTCTGCCGAATCGTTTCGCGGAGATTTTTACAGCCGAAATCCTGCAAAATAAACCCGTCAATCAAATCGGCGGGAAAGAACGCCTGCAAATAGCCGAAAACCTCAATCACTGGCGCGTAAAATTCGACGAAACCGAAGGCTTTCATAAAGCCGAAGTAACGCGGGGCGGCGTTTCGACATCCGAATTGTCTTCGCAAACGATGGAATCGAAAAAGCACGTCGGTCTTTTTTTTATCGGCGAAGTCGTGGACGTAACGGGATGGCTCGGCGGCTACAACTTTCAATGGGCTTGGGCTTCCGCCTACGCGGCGTCGCAAGCTGTTTAATTTCTTACAGATGCGATCTTAAATCATAAAAGAGAATTTGTATTTTTTCGTTTTCCTGCTATTATTAAAGCTATTCCCCTTTATTAACTAATTCTAAAATCGTACAAATAGTCTGATTTGTTTCGACGATGACTTTTCGTGCTCGCGATTAATTTCTTTAGCTTAATCGCGAGTAGAAGGCAGGAATATATTTACATATCTATGAATAAAACGCTTACAAATCGCGTTCTGATTATCGAAGATGATCCGGATTCTATCGAACCTTTGAAAATTATTTTGAAAATTAATAATTACACGGTCGAAACCGCCCTCGACGGCGAAAGCGGTCTGGCGAAAGCTTTGCAGTTTGAGCCGCATATCGTTATCTGCGATATAAGTTTGCCGGGCAGCATCAACGGTTTGGAAGTTGCCGAAGCTTTACGTGGCAATGAAAAAACTCAAGCCGTTTTTTTGGTGGCTCTCAGCGGCTACGGGCGAATCGAAGATGTAAACGAAGCGAAAGCCGCGGGCTTTAACGAGTATCTGGTCAAGCCTGTAATTTTCGACGAGCTGATAAAAACGCTCGGAAGCCAAGCGGTTTTATCATAAATATAAGCTTCAATTGCGCAATTAAAACAAAAGAGAAAAGGCATTTCGGTAAACGGATGCCTTTTCTCTTTTGCCTGAAGATTAATAACGAAGTTAAATTAAGAAATGCGAAAAATTTGGCAAACATCGAAAAGGCAAATCGATTACGGCGAAAAAACGCTTGTAATGGCTATTTTGAATGTTACGCCCGACAGTTTTTCTGACGGCGGCAAAATAAATTCAATTGACGAAGCGCTGCGGCGCGTCGAAAAATTCGCCCGCGAAGGCGCGGATATAATCGACGTCGGCGGCGAAAGCACGCGCCCGAACGGCGAACCGGTTACGAAGGAAGAAGAAATTCGCCGCGTCGTGCCGGTAATCGAAGCGATTGCAACGCGCTTCGACCTTCCAATTTCGATCGATACCTGGAAATCAGAAGTTGCCGAAAAGGCATCGGAAGCGGGCGCGGAGATTATCAACGATATTTCCGGTTTATTGTTTGACGGGCGAATCGCTCGAATAGCCGTGAAATACAAAACCGGCTTGATAGCGATGCATCTGCGCGGAACGTTTGAAACAATGCATAAAACAGCGCCGGCTGAGGACATTTTAACCGATGTTTCAAGTCACTTTCGCCGGAGCATCGAGAAAGCGAGAAGCTTCGGCATCAGGAACGAAAGCATCGCGCTCGACGTCGGCATCGGGTTCAGTAAAACATTCGAGCAAAACTTAGAACTTATCGCAAAACTTGGTAAACTCGTTAAAGAGTTTCCCGAACATCCGATGCTCGTCGGCACGTCTCGCAAATCTTTTATCGGAAAAATTACCGGAAAAGCCTTGCCGTCCGAACGACTTAACGGAAGCGTTTCGAGCGCGGCGATCGCGGTTTGGAACGGCGCGAATATCGTTCGCGTTCACGACGTAAAAGAAACTTTCGAAGCGTTAAAAGTGGTCGAAGCTATCGCAGATAAAATATGAAATTCGTTCGTTTAGCAGTCATTCTCAGCGTTTTTCTCTCTGTTACGGGTTTTACCGAATGTTATAAACCGGTGACGAGCACAGGCTTGCCGAAAAACATCAAAACCATCGCCGTCCCCGCTTTTCAGTTTGAAGCGAGAGGTATGCGCTACCGCGTCGAATCGCGTTTTACCGAAGCGGTCACAAAGGAAATTATCCGGCGCGGGCGCGGCTTGAAAGTTCAGGGCACCTTAACCGGAGCCGACGCGGCGATCGAAGGCACGATCCGCGATTTTTCGTTTTCCGGCGTGCTGCTCGACCGCGAAGGACGCGCGCGCGTTTACGAGGTGACGATAGTTTCAGCTGTAACGGTCAGAGATTTAAAGGAAAACGTCATTCTTTACGACAACCAGAATTTTGTTTTTCGCGACTCTTTCGAGTTTTCCGAAGACCCGCGCTCGTTTTTCAACGAAGAAGACCCGGCAGTAGAACGTATGGCGCGAGTCTTTGCCGAATCGGTCGTTTCGACGATCGTAAACGGTTTTGGAGTAAGAGAAGAAAAGAAATAACTTTTATATGGCAATATTTTCACGCGAAGATTTGCGTAACCATTTAAAGAAACGCGAGATTGCGCCGGTTTACCTGTTGTTCGGCGCGGAAACTTATTTGCGCGATTTAGCGGCGAAGACGATTGCCGATTTTGTTTTTCCCGATGAAACTTCGCTGCGCGATTTTAACGAAAACGAGTTTTCGCTCAATCAAACGGAAAATCTTCAGTACGCGCTTGCTTCTGCCGAGCAGATGCCGATGATCGCCGCGCGGCGCGTTATTAGAATCGCCGACGTAAGAATTTCTGCGACCGCCGCGAAAGACAATTTAAAGGAAGATTACGAAGAGGTTTTAACCAGATATTTGAAGCGCCCGGCTGAAACTTCGGTCGTCATTTTCGTCGCCGATGAAATAGATAAGCGCCGGAGAATGTCGAAACTGTTGATTGAAAACTCGGTTGCCGTCGAATTCGCGCCGCTCGAAGACGCGGATTTGCGAAAATGGATTCGCGATAGAGCGAAAGAGTTCGACGCCGATATCGACGAGAAAGCCGCCAATCATTTAATCGGTTTGATCGGATCGAACGCTCGAAAAATCACGTCCGAAGTCGAAAAATTAGCGGTCGCCGCGCTGCCCGACAAACTGATTACCTACGAGCTGGTCGAATCTTTAGTGCCGAATTCGCGCGAGATGTCCAATTTCGATCTGACCGATCATTTGATTGCGAAAAATAAAACGCGCGCGCTTCACACGTTGAAAAAGATTCTCGACGACGGCGCGGAACCTTTAATGCTGCTCGGCTTGATCGCCAACAATTTTCACCGTTTGTTTTTAGCCAGGGAAATGATGAATCAGGGCGTCGACCGCAAAGAAGTGGCGCGCGTAATGCGTTTGCCGTACGGGAAACAGGAAGATTTCCTGGCAACGGCGCGGCGCACCGATTCGGCTCAGTTTTCGCGCATTATGCAGCGAATCGCCGAAACCGACATCGCGATCAAAACGTCAAAAGGCGGCGGCGGAAATTTAGGCTCGCGTATGCAAATCGAAATGCTCGTCTGCGAGCTCGCAACTTTTTAAAAAGTGAAAAACGAAAAACGAAAAGTGAAAAGTGAAAAACGAAAGATTTTTATTTCTCACTATCCACTATTCACTATCCACTTTTCACTATTCACTTTTATTCTTTTGTTTTCTCTTTTCGTTTTTATTCTTTTAGCTGAAAAACTTTTCTAAATAATAGGGCA
>JAOAPX010000036.1 GCA_025463125.1 Acidobacteriota bacterium
AAAATCTTGACATATAGAGCTAAAAAGGATAGATTTCAAAGGCTTACAATTTCAATTTTAAAGATTTATTCTTCTACACTTTACGCGTTTATCTTTAACATTGAAAATTCATTTCGTTTCACAATTCCGAGGAGGGAAAGTTTTTTATGAATTCGGCAAAGAGTTTTATGCCCAAATGGTCACTGCATTACGCCGTGACGACTTTTTTGTTTACAGTATTCGGTTTCGGTATGGTCACCGCAAATAATGCCCAAGCCGTTTCGAATAATGCGGATACAGCGGCGGCGACGCCCGCGTTCAGCGAAGCATTCGACGATGTTACAACACTTCCGGGAAAAGGCTGGTTTATGCAAAACAACAGCACGCCGAACGGCACGACCGGCTGGTTTCAGGGAAATACTGAAACATTTCCGGCTCAAGCAGGCGCGGCTACGGCATATATCAGTGCAAATTTTAATAGTTCAACCGGCTCTAATACAATCAGCAACTGGCTTCTGACTCCGACAATCGAATTTAAGAACGGCGACGTAATTACTTTTTACACGCGAACAACTTCGACGGCGCTATTCCCGGATCGCCTACAGGTTCGTTTATCGACAAACGGGGCGAGCACAAACGTCGGAACGGGTCCGACCGGCATCGGGGATTTTACAAGATTATTGCTGGATATAAACCCGACATATATTTCAGGAACCGCTGGAGGTTATCCAGTTGCCTGGACACAGTTTACAATCACAATTTCAGGCTTAACGGCTCCGGCGAACGGACGCCTCGCGTTCCGGTATTTTGTTGAAGACGGCGGACCGGATGGCGAAAACTCCAATTATATCGGAATCGACACATTCGCTTACACTCCTGCGGGCGGAAGCGTCGGCGATGCGCCGGTTGATTTTAACGGCGACGGCAAAACCGACTACGCCGTTATCAGAAACGTCGGCGGTACCGGCGGCGCGCCCGCCAATCAGCTGCGCTGGTTTTACAACACAAACGGAACCGGAGCGCCGACCGTCGCTTTCGACTGGGGATTAACGACTGATTTCATTGTGCCTGAAGATTACGACGGCGACGGGAAAGACGACATTGCCGTCTGGAGACCGGGCGCACCGAATGTTGCCGCTTTTTATATCTTAAACAGCGCCACAAACACGGCTCGCGTCGAAGCTTTCGGACAAACCGATGACGATCCGACGATTGTCGGGGATTACAACGGCGACGGCAAAGCCGACTTAGCCGTTTACAGACAGGGAGCCAGCGCCGGCGCTCAAAGCACATGGTTTTATCGCTCGACACCGGGCGGACCGACTATTTATGTGCCTTGGGGAGTAAGAGGCGACGTTCCGGCACCGGGCGATTACGACGGCGACGCTAAAAACGATTTTGTTGTTTATCGTTTTAACGGCGATACCGAACACGCTTTATTCTGGACAAAGCTCGCAACCGGAACGGTTCTTCCCGTTCAACCGCTCGGAAGGTTTGCTACCGATTACGTAGCTCCCGGCGATTACGACGGCGACGGCAAAACCGATTACGCGCTGGTCAGACGCTCGACCGGACCGGTAAACTGGTTCTGGAAACGCAGCAGCGACGGGGCTTTGATCGGACCGGTTACATTCGGCGAATCAAGCACCGATCTGCCTGTTCAGGGTGATTATGACGGAGACGGAAAAACCGACATCGCCGTTTGGCGTAATAACGGTCTTTTCATTTCACGAAGTACCGGCACAGGTGCGATCACATACTTCGGCTTGGGTTCTTCGACCGATTACCCGGTAGCTAATTACAATACACATTAATTTATTTTTGTGTTTTCTATCGATTAAATCGATTAAAGGGCTGAGATTTATTTCTCAGCCCTTTTTCGCGTTTTTTGCGGCGAATTTAGAAGGCAGAAGATTACTTTCGATTAAGCTTCGAAGAGATACTTCGTTTGTGCCGGAAACCTGCGTATCCGTTAAAATTGCCTTCAAATTTTCAGGCATAACGTATTTTTTCAGGCTGAAAACATCTTCGGGCGAGGTAAAAATAAACTCATCAATCGTGCCGCCTTTTAGAAAGGTTTTTATCTTTGAAGCTTCCGATTTATCGATTTCCTCTATTTCGTAAACCGGAAGCGATGAAACTTTTGCTTTGCTCTCGATTAAACTGTCTTTCAATTGCGAATAATTTCCCGCTTCATACAAAATAAAATATTTTAAATTTGATATTTCATCTTCGCCGACGTAATTTAAAAGAGTCGAGAAAACTGTATTCGTATCATCGGACGCGGTAATAATATCGGCATGAAGCTGAACGAATCGGAGCTTGTCGGCGACCGCTTCGCCGTAAGCTAAAACGCGGACGGCATCGAGTTCGAATAAATCAATGTTCCGCTCGCTTAATAATTCGAGAAAATATTCGACGGCGTAGACATCCGGGAAAATCATCCAATCGACGTCATTCAACAAATCGGAAATCTGCTCGCCGGTTAAATCGGTTTTTATTTTTCTGGCTTTGACCGGCGCGAACCTTAAAACTTTCGACCCGTTATTTTCCAGTTCTTCGATTAGTTTCCGGTGCGCGGAACTTTCAAAGATTCCAAACGTTTTCGGTAAAGAAGTAATATTCATCTTTGAAGAATTTTAGCGACAAAACTCAAATTCGCAAATTTGCAATTCAAAGGTAAAAAAAGGTAAGGTTTGAAAGTCTCGAGATATTTTTGTAAATCATACAAAAATCAAAAATAAACTCATACAAGCCCGATATGAAAGCAATGATTTTAGCCGCTGGTTTCGGAACACGGCTTTTTCCATTAACAATTGACCGCACGAAACCGGCGATCCCGTTTCTCGGCAAACCGCTTGTCGGATATGTTGCCGAATACGTCGCCCGTTTCGGTTTTCGCGACGTCGTCGTCAATCTCCATCACCAACCGGATTCGGTTATAAACGCGCTCGGCGACGGCAGCGATTACGGCGTAAAAATTAATTACACGCTCGAAGAACCCGAAATTTTAGGCACGTCCGGCGCGCTCGACAACGCCCGTCACCTGCTCGAAGACGAAACGTTTTTAATCGTCAACGGCAAAATAATCAGCGATATAGATATTGCCAAAGCAATCGAAACGCACAAAAAAAGCGGAGCCGTCGCGACGATGGTTTTAAAGGAAAACGCTAAAAGAGAAAGGTTTACCGAGATCGAAGTGGCTGACGGTTTTGTTCGCGGCTTCGGAGGGTTTCCCGAAAATTTTGAAATGTCCGGCGCGAACGATTCAGGAAACGGCGATCTGAACTTAAATTCTAAATATTCTAATCCGCTGATGTTTACGGGAATTCATATTCTTGAACCGAAAGTTTTCGATTATATTCCGCGCGGCGTTTATTCCGACATCGTTCCGAGTTTCTACAACCCGGCGATTCAAAACGGCGAAAAAGTCGCCGCGCATATTACCGGAGGAAATTGGTTCGAGCTTTCCACCATTCCGCGCTACCTTGATATAAGCCTGGCGATGCTCAATGGAAAAAGCGTTTTCAGCGGCGTTAATTGCCGTATTTCAGAAAATTCAAATATTTCCGATTCGATTATCTGGGACGATGTCGAAATAGAAGCCGGCGCAAAACTTCATCGCACGATTATTGCCGACGGCGTTCGCATACGATCGAACGAATGTTTTGAAAACGCCGCCGTCGTTCGGGCTGAAATGGTCAGAAACTGCCCGGAAATGCCGGAAAAAGCTTTGCCCGGCAGGTTTCTCGGAGACAATTATGTTGTTTCGCTCGGTCAATGTTAAAATTTTTCTTAAATTATGATGCAAGATTTTAAGGCTTCGGCATTTGACCGGCTCCATGAATTTCTACAGAAAAACAATCAACCGAATCAAGTAAAATTATTAACTCCCGACGCTTCGACGCGCGAATATTTCCGCATTGAATGGCAGGGCAAATCCTCTATCGCCTGCGTTTACCCGCAATCTTTCATCGCGCGGGAACAAACTTATATCGATGTGACGAATCTTTTTCACGAATGCGGTCTGCCGGTTGCGAAAGTTTATTTTTTTGACGGCGAACTCGGCGTGATCGTTATGGAAGATTTGGGCGACGTAATTTTGCGCTCCGTGCTCGATAGAGCTGAATATGAAGAAACAGATGCGTATTTGAATGCGGCGATAATTTTGATAGCCCGAATCCAGGCGGCGACGCCGAAAGCGTTTGAAACCGGTTCGATCGCCTCGAAATTAAAATTCGACCAAGAAAAACTGCTCTGGGAACTCGATTATTTCAAGACTCATTATTTCGAAACTTACCGCGAAACTCCGCTTTCGGAAAGTGACGATTCCGTTTTGACCAAAGAATTTACGGAACTTGCACGCGAGCTGGAAACGCGCGCCGAGGTGCTCTGTCACAGGGATTTTCACGCCGCCAATTTAATGATTCACCGCGACAAAAAGCTTCGGATCATCGATCACCAGGACGCGCGGATCGGCGCGGCTAGTTACGATTTGGTTTCCCTGCTTCTCGATAGAGTTTTGGAAGTTCCTTCGGTTACGCGGCTGCGTGAAAAGCGCCTGTTTTTTCTCGAACAGCGCGAAAGCCTCGGATTAAAGCATATAGACCCGGACGCGTTCGCCTACGAATTTCGTTTGCAGACGATTCAGAGATGTTTGAAAGCAATCGGAACTTTTTCCTATCAATCGGTCAATCGGGGCAAAACCCATTATATTCCGTATATCGAGCCGATGTTTCGCATCGTTTTGCAGGCGGCGGAAAGACTCGAAAGGTTTCCGCATCTGCAAAGAATTATCAAAACGCAACTGGATTCTTGAAAAATCAGAAAACGGGCGCGATTGTTCGCCGTTTTATAATTTTGTCTGCGCCATCGCGTCCGTTTTTTTCGACGTAAAGTCTTCGCCCGGATTTACGAACAGATTTTGCTCAAAACTGTACTGTTTATCGTAAAGCTGTTTATACCGACCGTTTTTGGCAATCAACTCTTCGTGCGTGCCGCGCTCGCGGATTTCGCCGGCTTCGACAACTAAAATCTGATCAGCCGAGCGAATCGTCGAAAGCCTGTGCGCGATCACGAAAGTCGTTCTTCCCTGCCGCAGACGGTTTAATCCTTCCTGAATCAAAGCCTCGCTTTCGCTGTCGAGCGAAGACGTCGCTTCATCGAGAATCAAAATTCGCGGGTTTGCCAGAAGCGCGCGGGCGATAGCGATTCTCTGCCGCTGCCCGCCCGAAAGTTTAACGCCGCGCTCTCCGACGATCGTGTTGTAAGACTCGGGGAATTTTTCGATAAACTCGTCGGCGTTTGCGACGCGGCAGACTTCTTTTATTTCTTCGAAACTCGCTTCCGGATTCGAAAAACGGATATTATCGAGCACCGTGCCGTCAAACAGAAAATTATCCTGCAAAACCACGCCGAGATGCCTGCGGTAATCGCGCAGTTTAACCTGCTGCAAATCCTTTCCGTCAATTTTTATTTTCCCGGTATTCGGCTGTATAAAATTTAAAACCAAACTTAAAATCGTGGATTTACCAGACCCGGACGAACCGACGAGCGCCGTTGTCGCTCCCGCTTCGGAATAAAAAGAAACGTTTTTTAAGACCGGAACATGCTTTTCGTATTCGAAACCGACGTTTTCAAAACTTATCGTTCCCTGAACAGAAGGAAGCGGCTGGCGGTTGGCGTCTTCTTCGTCTTCGGTGTCCATTTCCATCACTTCGCGAATCCGGTCCAAACCGGCAAAAGCGTCTGTAATTTGCGTTCCGATCGAAGTCAGTTCGACAATCGGCAGCGCCAGCAGAAATGTAAACGAGATGTACATCAAAAAATCGCCGAGCGACATTGTGCCGTTTTCAACGGCGCTTCCGCCGATTAAAATCATCACGACGCTGATCGCGCCGATAACGAGCGAAGAAAACGCGGAAACGGCTGAAACTCCGGTCAGGGATTTGGCGATATTGCGAAAAAGCCTGTGCGCTCCGCGGGCAAAGGAAAGCTCTTCGCGCTTTTCCGCCGTGTATGCTTTAACGATGCGAATTCCGCCCAAACTCTCGCTTAAACGTCCCGTAACTTCCGCGTTTATCACATTTCTTTCGCGAAAAATGGGGCGCAATTTTTTAAAAGCGTAAGCCAGAACGCCGCCGAAAGCCGCCAGCACGACGATTGTTGCCGCCGTTAATTGCCAGTTGATATAAAACAACACGACGACGGCGATTGCAGCCGTCACGACGCTTCCGAGAATTTGTCCCAAGCCGGTTCCGACCAGATTGCGGATGCCTTCGGCGTCGTTCATAATTCGCGAAATCAATTGCCCGCTTTGCGTCGAATCGAAATAAGAAATCGGCAGCCGCTCGATTCTCTGCTGCACACGCTTGCGCATATCGGTTATCGCGCGCTGCGCGGCAACGCCGAGAATTTGCGATAAGGCAAACGATGTCAGAGCCTGAATCAGCGACGAAATTCCGATAGCGAGCGCAATCCATTTGAGCAGCTCATATCGTCGATTTACGAAAACCTCGTCGCCGATATATTTTGTCGAAGCAGGTAAAACCATTCCGGCTAGACGGCTGACAAGCATCAGGACGCTTCCGATAAATAAACGCCAGCGGGCATTCCAGATCAGATTTTTCGCTTCGACCCACGCGCTCGAATAATTTATTTTCTTTTTCTTTTCAGACATTTAATTGTAATTTGCGCGTCTGAAAGCTAAATGTCAAATTTTGCTTATTTTCCGCTTTGCGCGAATCAGGCAAAGAAAAAAAGCAAACGGCTGACAAGTTTTCTGATAAAACAAAGCCAGCCGTTAACTTTTAAATTTATTACCGGAAAAAAAATTATTATCGCCCTTTTCACATCGAATAAATCGTCGAGACCGGATCGGGCGCATTGTTTTCGATGTAATCGAGTTTATGAAATTTTTTGTTGAGAAGAATGTTATCGTTCTGCAAAAGCTCGGCGGCAAAACCGGCATCGACGGGTTTTGAAAAATAATATCCCTGCCCGTACTGGCAGGCTAAGTTTGTCAGCATATCGCAATGCTCTTTGCTCTCAACGCCTTCGGCAACAATCGCGCGATTCAGATCCGCAGCCAGACCGATGATGGTTTTAACAATCGCGCAGCTTTCTTTGTCCGTGCGCATCTGGCTGACGAACGAGCGATCGATTTTCAAGATATCGAACGGGATGCGGTGCAGGTAGCTTAAACTCGAATACCCCGTGCCGAAATCGTCGATCGAAATCTGGACACCGATTTCTTTAAGCTGTCTGAGCATTTCCGACGTGGCGACGATATTTTCCATCACGGCGGTTTCGGTAATTTCAAGGCGCAGACATTTTGCGTTCAATTCGCTTTCCGACAAAATCGACTTCACTTCCTCGATCAAATTCGATTGAGAAAATTGTCTGGACGAAAGATTTACGCTAATGGTCAGATTATCGTTGTTGAATTGTTTCTGCCAGCGGCGCAGATCATAACAGGATTGCCTGAGAATCGACATTCCGAGCGGAATTATCAAACCGGAATCTTCGGCAAGCGGAATGAAATCAGCCGGTGAAACCCGCCCGCGACGCGGGTGCCGCCACCTGGCAAGCGCTTCAAAACCGACGATTTTTTTGTCTTTGAGACAAACGATCGATTGGTAAAAAGGAACGATTTCCCCTTTTTCCACGCCTCTGCGAAGTTCGCTTTCAAGGGTTAAAGCCTCGACCGCGCGTTTATGCATTCCGGCATCGAAAACTTCGTAACAAGCCTTGCCGTTGGCTTTCGCCCGATACATCGCCGTATCCGCATCGCGCAGAATATCTTCCGGGCGCTCGTAACCCATTGTCGAATACGCAATTCCGATCGAAGCCGTGGTAAAAAATTCCTGTCCTTCGAGATCAAACGGTTCACGCAGCGAATGCTGTATGCGCTTGACTACCTCCATCGCGTCTTTTACTCCGGAAATTCCGTCGAGCAAAATTGCGAATTCGTCGCCGCCGAGACGCGCGACCGTATCGATGCCGCGCACTGAATTTTCCAGCCTGCGAGCTAAATCGACGAGAAGCTTGTCGCCCATATCATGACCGAGACTATCGTTAACCATTTTGAAGCGATCGAGATCGACGAAAAACACGGCGAACATATAATCGGTCGTGCGTTTTGAGCGCTCAATCGCCGTTGTCAATCTTTCGGAGAAAAGCGATCGATTCGGCAGGCACGTTAATGCGTCGTGAAAGGCGGCGTGATGAATTTGTTCTTCGGCTTTTTTACGGTCGGAAATATCCTGAATCTGAAAAATTACGTGGCGCGGATTTTTGTCCGCGTCGCAAATCAGAGACGCGCTCTGCAAAACCCAGATCGTATTTCCGTACTTGTGGCTGTATCTTTTCTCCAATTGATAACTGGGAATTTTTCCTTCGAGCAACTTGTACATATTTGCCAGATCGTTGCCGAGGTCGTCCGGGTGAGTGATCGCCTGAAAACCGTGTTCGAGAAGTTCCTGCTCGTTGTAGCCGAGCATTAAACAAAGCGATTCATTAACCTGCAGCCAGCGACCTTCCGGGCTGATCAGCGCCATTCCGGCGGCGTGGTCGAAAGCGTTTCGAAAATACTCTTCGCTTTCTTTTAGTGCGCGGCTGATTCGTTCCTGCTCGGCAATATGGTGCGAAAGTTCTTCGACGTGTTTTTGCGCCAGTTCGGCTTGAGCTGCGGCGGCTTCGACGTTTTTCAGGTAAGTCGTATAAGTGAAATAAACCACCAGAACAATCGGCGCGGCGGCGAGAAATGCGAAAATCCCGATAGTGTTAATAAATTTGACGATAAAAGCGGCTGACGAAGCGCCCGCGAAATATGTGATCGAACTCCAAAGAAAGTTTTCTCTCCACATTTTCCAAATCGGATTATTGCTTCTCAAAGCCGTGCATGTCGCGACAAGCCCGGAATTTGCCAGGTATTGCACCAATGCCATCACACAGATGGCAATGACAAACTGCGACGTGTAATCTTCTTTCGCCAGGTCCGAAAGCGAACCGAAGATAAAGCGAAGCGTCCAAACGGTGATGAATGTCGAAACGATATGCACCGCCGTGTTAAAAGCTATAACGGTTTTTAACTTGCTAAAACGAAGCGAGGAAGCAAACGCGTCGGCGCCGGCAAGAATAATTCCGGCTTCGCCGCCGTAAAGAAATATCGATAGAAAAATAAAAGTATCGGAAACCGACACTTGCCCTTTTACGCCCGGTATTTTTACGATAATGCGAGAAACGAATCCGAGTGTGATCAGTGAAAACAGCAAATAACTGTATCCGATTTCCGGTGGATTAAGCTGCGAGACCGTATAGAGCAGCAGCAATAAACCCAAACAATTAATTCCCCACATAAAGGGCTTTGCATATTTAACTGTTTCGGTGGAACTCATATTTTATTAATTGATTTTGAGAAAATTAAACATTTACCGCAGAAGGGCAATCCAGGTGAAGGAATGCAAAGGTCGTGCCATTTGAAGAGGACTTTTATATTTCCGGTAAATACAGTGTTTATTAAGATTTATTGTTTTTCAGATTTTTCAACACAATCGAAAATTCCGTCATTCTGACAATTATCGTCATATATCATTCTAAAAGATTGACAGCGAAAAGTTTTTAGAGGAAAAGCACGGGGGAAATTTTGTTTAATATGTAGTTGTTTCGCTGAAAAAGGCTCGCGGTCGGTCAGGATTAGAAGTAGAACTATCAAGCCGTATGTACCGGCTTAGTTTCGAAGTATACATTTTATTCTTATTTTTATCCACATAAATTTTTTATTCTGTTTTTACCCACAAAAAAATGAGAAGGATAGTTGAAAAAGTATCCTTCTCATTATAAAAATTGTTTTCAACCTGTGAGGCGTAACACGCAAAATTCCTGCCAGCCTTGCGCTGAATCAATTTACTGAATCATTAAGGTGATTTCTCTGAAGAAAAATCGTGTCGTAGCAGCTGATGCGGCGAAATCCGCAGAACCTGTAAAAAGCCTGTGCTTTTTCATTTTCTTCATTGGAAATCACGCAAATCGAACGCGTCGAGACAATTAAGGTCTGGCAAAGCTGGGTAAAGCATCTTCTGCCTAAACCGGTTCCACGCGCAAGCGGATTAACGTAAACGCCTTCGAGATAAATCACATCGGGCGTTTCCGCCTGAACGTCCGCTTTAAATATCAACTGGTCGTTTTGAATCAGCACCCAAACCCTTTTTCTTTCAATCCGTCTGGCGCATCTTTTCAAAAAGCCGTCTGGATCTTTTTGCAGAGGATTAATGCCCGATTCAGCTTCCGCCATAGAGGCGTGAATCGGAGCGATCAAGTGCAGATCGTCCAAAGTCGCGAGCCGTAGTCCTTCAACTTCGTTGAGCAATTCCGGCGCGTTTTTCATTTCGAAAAGCAGCTCGCGGCAAACTAAACGCATTTGCTGCCCTTCATCCGCGTAATAATTCCAAAACTCTTCGATACGTTCCTGCTCGCCCATAATCATATGCGTATTGGTATGAATCTGAGCGACTAAAGCCAGCTCCCTGACCGCGCCGTGAGTTCTCGCGTCAATCAAAGTTGCGTGTCCGATCAAAGCTACTCCTTCCAGTCTTCCTTCGGAGTTGCGGCATCCGTAGAAGGTTCCGCGGTTAAGTTCGCTGACAATTCCGTTGTCGCGTATGAAGCCGATCATACAAACCGTGTGAACCGGTCTTTCAGAAAGAAAAGCGAGCACTTCATTTGTTTCTTCTTCGACCAGTTCACTGACCTCGAGTGCTAAAACCGTGTCCGGAAGATAGGCGTTTTCTTCCATCAGCACCCGCATTGTTTGTTCTAGAGACATTTTGTTCTCCTAAAATTAGTGTTATAAACTTGTGGTTTACAAAGCAAGGTTTAACCGTTCAAATAATAGTTTTTAGTCAGGGTTTAACCGACCTTTGGACAGAGAACGGTTAAGTTTAATCAAATCCGTCGAAGGAAAAGAATTTCACCTTATAAACCGTCTTTATCAACTTTTGTCGGATACTCGACGCTGTGAGATTACATCCTGACTATTATGCACGATCAGTCTATGGCGCCGGATCCGGTTCGGTATCAACAACAATCTCCATTGCCGCTGTCGCCTCGCCTTCAACAAGTGCTAAGCTTGATTGCGCAAAAATATCACTCATTAGCACGCCGTCGCTGATTAACACGCCGTCACTGATTAGCACGCCGTCACTGAGAACAGTTCTATCACTGATTAAAACTCCATCGCTGATTAATACGCCGCAGCTCATAAACGGGTAACCGTCGCTGATCAATACGCCGTTTGAAGTCAGGATATTGTCGCTGATCAGCACGCCGTCGCTGATTAGCACGCCGTCGCTGATTAACACGCCGTTTCCGTAAATACCCTGGTACTTGTTAATCAGGTTTGAGCCGCTAGCTATGGTGTGTCCTATGATAATTCCCTGCGACCATATGAAAGTTTGGTTCGCAATCGTGCTTTGAGGAGCAGGAGCCGCTGATTTTAATAAAGCCGAACCGGTTTTTACAATCGGTAAACCGAGCAGATTCAGCGCGTCTAAATCCTGACGAACAACTTTCGCAAGCTTGACCGCGCCTTCGATATTTACCTGACCGGCGCCCTGATCAAAGTTATTAAAACCTGGAATCGTTTGAGCCGTATACATCAAAAGCATTTTCACCAGATTCGGAGTCAATTTAGGATTTGCCTGAAGCATTAAAGCTACCGCGCCGGAAACAATCGGAGTCGACATCGATGTGCCCGACATAAACATTTGTTCCTTTCTCACGTTGCCGCTCACGTTCGCGTCAAGCGCAGGATTTTCCTTAAGCAGGTAGTTATTTGGCGCTTCGGGAGCGATTACTTTGTTGCCCGGCGCAACCAAATCGGGTTTAATCAGGTTGTCGTAATGCCTGACGCCTAAGGCGTCAGTCCATGCGCCTCTGGTCGGACCGCGCGAGCTGTAGGTTGCAACCTGATCGTCGCTGCGCACATCGGTTCCGTAAGTATTCGTTGCACCGACGGTTATTACAGACGGGTCAATCCCTGGCGAATGAATCAAGCCGTAATGCTTTTCGCCCGCGGAATTTTTGCCTTGATTGCCGGCTGCCGCGACGACAACGATGCCGAGATTTGAGAGCTTGCGAGCCGCTCTGCAAAGCGGGTCATTTCTGTATGAATCGACCGCCTGCGTTCCGAGGCTCATATTTACAACGCGGATGTTATAAGTTTTATGATTTGTAATAATCCAGTCGATAGCTTCGAGCAGCGACGACATATTTCCCGTACCGTCCGCGCCTAATACCTTTAGATTGATTAACTTCGCGTTTGAAGCGATTCCCTTGTACGCGCCGCTCGCAACCGAGCCGTTTCCGGCGACGATTCCGGCAACGTGGGTGCCGTGTCCGTATAAGTCATCGGTATTGTTTTTTCCGGTAAAGTCTTTAGAAAAAACAACTCGACTTGATTCACCGCCTCTTAAGGAATTGTGATCTGAATAAATGCCTGAATCAAGTACGGCAATTCCGATGCCTGTTCCGTCGTAAGGGGTTGAGCCGCCTAAACTTCTGGCTGCGTCCGCGCCGGTCGTTAAAGAAATATGACCCGTGCTTTGCGAAACGCGGTCGAGCGAAATGTATAAAACATCCGGTCGGGAGGCAATTTCCGCAAGGTCACTAACTTTCGCCTTTCCATTAAACAAGGTCATATTGACCAATTTTTTCGGCGATTTGCCGCCTTTGGTATGAATCTCTTTTAAAAGATCAAACGTGGGAAATGATGGGGTTTCTACAATAATTGAAACTTTTTTGTTTGATTTCGGGTTTGTATTGACCAAATCATCGAGGTCGGCTGAAAGTTTCGGATTATCGTAGCTTATTTGTGCATTTGCCGTAACAACCAGCGATCCACCGTAAGGCAAACCGAAAAATCCGGCGGTTACAAATAATGCAGGTAACAAGAATTTCGAAAATATCACTTTTGTCATAATCTTTGTTCGGTAGAAGTTTTACTTTTTGACTTCTTTATTAATTTTCATCTTCAAGCGAGTATTATTCACTCGAAGTGTTGCACGGCTTCTTTAATCAAAACACGTGCCACACAAGTAACTGCTGCAATTGTTAAGGTTAGCAATAACACGCCGCCGTCACCCCAAACAAACTCGGTCAATCTGACAGGACATTTCACTGATTATTAATCAAAAAGAATCATAGGTCGGATTTTTGATCGGCGTTTTATGAGCGAAAGGCGAGGCTAAAAGGCGTTTGTTTTGGCGACATCTTTTTTAAACAAGCGGGCAATGCGAATATTTAAATTTTGAAAAATAAGTTTTTTCCGCTAAAACTTGCTTTTCATTTTTAGATATTACCTCTATAATATTCGCTATTGTTTTCAAGTCACTCGAAACGATTAGTTCAACAGCAGATTCAACCACTCATCAGATAAACACCAGACAGACAAGTTACTCTTTTATTAATTTCACAATGCAGCCGGTTTCCTAGGCATTGTTACTCAAAATAAAAGGTTCTGAAATTGGTGGATTGCGCCGGGGTTCAGTCCTAAAACTTAATCGTAAAAAATTCAGCAATTAAACAATACTTAATATTTTTTTTAAAACAGGAAGAAAAACAAATGATTTCGATAAGAAAATTTTTGATTATCGCGCAATTTATCTTACTAATAACCGTTTCGGCTCTCACGGTTTCGGCTGACGGCGAGGTTGACCCGTTCTTTAACACCTCGGCTTATAAAAGCGATGGAACCGGCGTCAGAGTTCTTGCCCAGCAAAGTGACGGTAAAGTGCTAATCGGCGGCAGCTTTACGGCGGCAAACGGCTTTTCGAGACAAGGAATCGCACGTCTGAATGCCGACGGCACAACCGATACCGGATTCACGCCGCCCGGTATTTTCGACCCGACATTAAACGCAAACAATGCGGGCGCGACGATTTTCTCGATTGCAGTTCAGGCGGACGGGAAAATAATAGTCGGAGGAAGATTTAAAGTTGTTAATTCGACTTACGAAAATCTCATTCGTTTAAATACCGACGGCACTCTCGACAACTCTTTCAGAGATCTTTCGCCGCAGTTTGACGAGATGGACTTTGTCGGCAAAGTAATCGTTCGACCGGATGACAGCATTTTTATTGCCGGAAGTTTCGACTGGCTCTCGCCGACGCCAATTTCGCAGATTGCAAAACTCGATACCAACGGCGCGCCCATCGAAGGCTTTCAGCTCGGCGTAGCCGGAACGATCAGAGAATTTACCGTTCAGCCCGACGATAAAATCATCATCAGTCATCAATTCGTCGAACGCCGAAACGCCGACGGTTCGGTCGATTCTACTTTTCAGAGCGTTTCGACAAACGGCGACGTTACCGAAATTGTCGCGCAGCCTGACGGGAAAATCTTAATCGGCGGCACGTTTACAACCGTCAACGGATCGCCGCGCGGTCGTATCGCGCGCCTTAACGGCAACGGAACGCTCGATGAAACCTTTAATCCGAACGGTTCCGGCGCTTCCTCTGGAAGCATAAACGACATCGAAATCGCTTCCGGCGGAAAAATTTATATCGGCGGAACTTTCACCCAATTTAACGGAGTCAATCGAAGCAAAGCGGCGAGACTTAACGCCGACGGCACGCTCGACACTTCTTTCAACTACATTCCCGTTTCGACAAACACCGTCATTCACGACATCGAACAATTGAGCGGCGGTAAAATCGTTGTCGCAGGCGACGCGACGGGCGCTGCCGATGATTCGGTTTCGCAGCTTAACGCCGACGGTTCCATCGACACGAATTTTTCGGCGAAAGTCGGAAGAACCGGCAGAGTTCGCGAAATCGTTCAGCAGCTCGACGGAAAAGTTTATATTGCCGGTGAATTTACATACGTAAACGGCGTTAACCTAAATTCTTTCGCGCGCGTTAACGCGAACGGAACTTTGGACACGGATTTTGTTCCCTTTTTCAACGATTCGCCCGATCAAATTCTTTACGCCGTCGCGCCGCTTTCAAACGGAAAAGTTTATGTCGGCGGGGCTCAGGGAATCGTTTTGAGAAGATTGAACGCCGACGGCTCGGAAGATACCGAATTTAACGCCAATCTTGAAGGATCAAGCGTCATTTACGACATCGCCTTGATGCCGAACGGGCAAATTTTAATTGCCGGCAACTTTAAAGAATCGAGAACCTTAGTAAACCGCAGATTAGCCCGTCTTAATTCGGACGGAACGATTGACGCGAGCTTTAACCCGGGCTTGCCGAACGGCGACGTTTACAAGATTTTGCGTCAGCCGAACGGCAGAATTTTAATCGCCGGTGATTTCACGCAAATCGACGCGGCGGCGCGCGGCAGAATCGCGCGTCTCGCAAACGACGGTTCGATTGATAATTCATTCGATCCGCAAAACGGCGCAAACGCGGCGGTTTACGATCTCGATTTACAAACCGACGGCAAAATTATCGTTGGCGGCGCTTTCACGTCGCTCGGCGGCAACGCCAATCAACAGCGAATCGGCAGATTAAACGCCGACGGAACGCCTGACGCCGGATTTGCGCAAACCGCGAATTCAAACGTTTACGCCGTTAAAGTGCAGCCCGACAATCAAATCCTGATCGGCGGCTCTTTTACGCAGGTTCAGGGCACAGCCAGGAACGGCTTAGCGCGGCTGAACGCAAACGGCTCGCTCGATTTCAATTTCAACGCCGATGCCAATTCGGTCGTTTTGGATATCAATCTGCAAACAGACAACAAAATTCTTCTCGGCGGAGAATTCACCGAAATCAATAATATTTCGAGAGTTCGCGTCGCGAGACTGTTTAACGTCGCCGCGCCGCCGAAGGTTTTGTTCGATTACGACGGAGACAGAAAAGCCGATATTTCGGTTTACAGACCTTCGACAAATCGCTGGTATATTCTTTTAAGCAGCGATTCGACGGTTGTTGAATACAGTTTCGGAATCGAAGGCGACATTATTGCGCCGGCTGATTTCGACGGCGACGGAAAAACCGACATCGCCATATTCCGACCTTCTTCGGGTGATTGGTGGTATCTTTCGAGCGTTGACAATATTCAGAAATCCGTTCACTGGGGACAAGCCGGAGACATTCCGCTTCCCGGCGATTTCGACGGCGACGGTCGAGCCGATTTCATCCTTTACCGTCCGTCGGAAACAAATTGGTATCGCTTGAGCAGCAGCGGAGAAATCTCCATTCCGCAGTTCGGAGCCGAAGGCGACAAGCCTGTTACGGGAGATTTTGACGGCGATCGCAAAACGGACGCGGCTATTTTCCGTCCTTCGACCGGCGATTGGTGGTGGCAAAGCAGTTTCGATAATATTCAGCGTGCAACGCATTGGGGATTATCGACAGACATTCCGGTTGCGGCTGATTACGACGGAGACGGGCGAACCGATTTTGCCGTTTTTCGCCCGTCAGAAGGCGCCTGGTACATAAATAACAGCAGCGGTTCAAATACAATAATGAATTTCGGACTCGCCGGCGATAAACCGGTTGCGGCTGATTATGACGGGGACGGAAGAGCGGACATCGCCGTTTACAGACCGTCAGAAGGCGTCTGGTATCTGCTTCGCTCGCGCGACGGATTTGCGGCTTACCGGTTTGGAATTTCTACGGATATTCCGACTCCTTTCGCATTTGTCCCGTAATCGTTTCGCATTAAGTCTCTATAAAAAAGAAAAACCGGTTTGATTATTCGTATTCAAACCGGTTTTTCTTTTTATTATCGGATTTCAGTTACTCTTATATTATAAATACGTAAAGAAAATAATTTTATGTTTTCCCTTAAATCAGGGTCTTTAAATGAAATTTCTCGTTTAATTGCCGAATTTAACCGGATTTAATATTTTTTTTTACGAATATCACGGTTAAGTTCCGGCAAAATTTCTCCGCATATTTTTTGCATTCCTGGAATTTTGTATTATTATAGTCAAACTTGCTTTTCGGCAACGAAGAGCGAGCTAAGGGTTTAGATTGATGTTTTGTGTCTACATTTCTAAGCCCTTTTTTCTTTTTAAATTTATTTCCCTTCGCCCGGAAAAACCCTTTTGATTTATCCTTCTTGTCATCAATTACCTCTCATAGTAATTTATATTTGGTTCAGAGATTTGCAAATCTTTTCGAACGTTAACCTTAATTTTTATGAATCAGACTTATATAAACGAATTAAAGAATCATATCGGCGAAGAAGTTACACTCAAAGGCTGGCTTTACAATTCGCGTTCGAGCGGTAAATTGTCGTTTTTGCAGCTGCGCGACGGCACGGGAATCGTTCAATGCGTCGTTTTCAAACCGAACGATGAGCAATTGTTTGAAAGCGCCAAATCGCTCGGACAGGAATCGTCGATTATCGTGCGCGGCAAAGTCAAAGAAGACACGCGCTCGTCGATCGGCGTCGAGCTCGACGTGACCGGATTGGAAGTCATCCAAAACGCTTCGGAATATCCGATCACGCCGAAAGAACACGGCACAGAGTTTTTGATGGACAATCGACATCTCTGGATTCGTTCGAAAAAACAGAACGCCATTTTGAAAGTTCGCCACACGGTTATCAAGGCGACAAGAGATTTTTTCGACAAAAACGGTTTTATTCTGGCTGACACGCCGATTTTCACGCCAGCCGCCTGCGAAGGCACGACGACGCTTTTCGAAGTCGATTATTTCGAAGACGATAAAGCTTATTTGACCCAAAGCGGGCAGCTTTACAACGAAGCGACCGCCGCATCTCTCGGCAGAAGCTACGCTTTCGGTCCGGTTTTCCGCGCCGAAAAATCGAAAACGCGCCGTCACCTGACTGAATTCTGGATGGTCGAGCCGGAAATGGCTTACGCGCATCTCGCGGACGTAATGGATTTGGGCGAAGGCTTGATAAATTACATTGTCGAGCGCGTTTTAGCCGAGCGGCAGGAAGAATTAAAAATTCTCGAACGCGATCTCTCAAAGCTCGAAGCGATTCCGCAGCGGAAATTTCCGCGCGTGCATTACGACGACGCCGTCAAAATGCTCAAAGAAGGATTTCAAAAAGGCGAGCTTGAAAACGATTTCGAATGGGGCGGCGACTTCGGCGCGCCGGACGAAACTTATATTTCCAGGCAATTCGACGCGCCGGTTTTCGTGCATCATTTTCCCGCCGCGATCAAGGCGTTTTATTTTGAACGCGACCAGGAACGCCCGGAACTTGCTTTAGGCGCGGACCTTCTCGCGCCCGAAGGCTACGGCGAAATTATCGGCGGCGGCGAACGCGCGATGAATCTCGAATTTCTGGAAAAACAGCTCGAAGCACACGATCTGCCGCGCGAATCTTTCGAATGGTATCTCGATCTGCGCCGCTTCGGCTCAGTTCCGCACGCCGGCTTCGGCATGGGCATCGAGCGCGCGACCGCCTGGATGTGCGGCATTGAACACGTCCGCGAAACAATCCCGTTCCCGCGTATGCTTTATCGCCTGAAGCCGTAATCCGTAAAAATAATTCTTGCAAAAAAAATGAGTTTGATGTTAATTTCTTTCTACATCAGGCTCATTTTGCTCTTTTTAAATTATTAATACACTCATAAAAGCGACCGGTTATAAATTCTTTACCGATTTACCGGCTAAAAGCAATTAACCCTTACCAAATCATTGAAGGGCTGCTTTGTTTTAATCACAAAAGCGCATTCGACACTTTTAATAAAGCAAATCGAAAACATAAAAGCGGTTGAACGAGAATAAAGATGCACTGAGTTTTTGATCTGTTTTTCACGAAAAGTCTTATGCAAACTCACCTATATAAAGCGGCTTTTTTATTTCAATTTAAAAACAATTAAAAGGAAATATATGGATTTTATAGAACAACTCCAATCTTTAGCTCTCAAATCAGAAAAGCTTTGCAGTTTATTGCAAACCGAAGAAGCAACTAAAAACGCTCTCATCATGCCTTTTATCAATCTTCTTGGCTACGATATTTTCGATCCGACAGAGGTGATTCCTGAATTTGTCGCCGATGTAGGTATAAAGAAAGGAGAAAAAGTGGATTATGCGATTGTAAAGGACAATAAAATTATTATGTTGTTTGAATGCAAGCACTGCGGCGGTGATCTTAACATCAAACATTCTTCGCAACTGTTTCGATACTTTTCCGTAACCGACGCAAGAATCGCGGTTTTAACCAACGGAATTGATTACCGTTTTTTTACAGACCTCGAAGCCCCCAATAAAATGGATGATAAACCGTTTTTGGAACTCAATATGATGGAGCTAAACGACGTCGCGATCAATGAGCTTAAGAAACTTCGGAAAGAGTCTTTCAGCATTGAAGCTATAATGGCTTCCGCAGGCGAATTAAAATATACCCGGCAAATCAAACGCCTGATCGACGAACAAATCGAAAAACCTTCAGACGAATTTGTTAAATTTTTCGCTTCAAAAGTTTACGACGGAATTTTAACGCCCGCCCGGCGCGATTACTTTACGGATTTAACTCGCCGAAGCTTTAAGCAGCTTATCAATGAAAGAATCAATGAGCGATTAAAAGCCGTAATGTCCGGCAATTCAGATTTAGCGGAAAACATCTCAGCGGAGGAAATCGATAGTAGAGAAAACTTAGTCGATACGACAGCCGAAGAACTTGAAGGCTTTTATATAGTTAAATCCCTGCTGCGCGATATGGTCGATCCCAATAGGATTATCCATCGCGACACGCAAAGTTATATGGGGATTTTACTCGATGATAATAACCGAAAACCTCTCGCGCGTTTGCACTTTAATCGATCGACGAAATATCTCGGAATATTTGACGAAAACAGGAAAGAAGAAAAGGTTTCCATTCAAAATATTGATGAAATTTATCAACACGCGGAAAAGCTCCGCCGCGTTTTTGTCTTTTACGAATCGGAAAAGTTTGTCGATTAAAACAATGCAGATAAAATTTTATTAAATCCCACTTTGGGCTTTGCTCTCTCAATTTTTAAGCCTTGTCAAAGAAAGATGCAGGTTTGACTTTTTAAACAGAAAATCGGAATTAACGCCGATTAAGTTTCACTCCCACAAAATGAAGATACTTTCTCACGCTAGAAAAACCTCGTTTTTACGTTTTGAAGCTCGACGGCGATTTCCCCCTTCACACAATAAATACTCACAAGGAGAATCAAATGCATTATCCAAATGATGAAGACGGACAAATCGATCTCGCCAGACGTGTTGCCGCCGGGCTCGCCGAACAAACGGATATTTTCCCGACTCCGCCAATTGCGCCGGACTTTCTGAAATCCCTGATCGATGATTTTCAAACGAAACGGCAGATAGCCGAAGATTTGAGACAAAAGGCGCAGCAGGCTTTTCAAGCCTGTAACGACGCGCTCCAGGCACTCAATTCCGCCGTAAAATCCGATTTAAGTTATGCGGAAAAAACCGTTAATTTCAATCAAAACCAACTCCAGTTAATCGGCTGGGGCGGCGGCGGCTCTGCTTCAAACAAGCACCAGACGCCCGGGCAATGTTCTGATCTCGAAACAGTTAAACTCGGCAATGGATGGATTTATTTCGATTGGACCGAACCGGTCAACGGCGGAAAAATAACCGGATATAAAATCATGCGAAGCTCCGACGACGGCGCGACCTGGGAAACCGTCGCCACTTCAATCGAAAGCGAATACACTTTGCACAATCAGCCGATGCTGAAAAACCTGCTTTATCGTGTCGTGGCAATAAACAAAGCCGGCGAAGGCGCGCCGAGCAATACGGTGAGCATTAGTTTCTAAACTTTCGAGCCCTTAAAACGGCAAATCACAATAAATGAAACCTTGAAAATAAAGGATTATCCATTTGTTATTGATTGTAAATATGCAAAGAAAAGTCGGCGCGGCTTAACTGGCGGTTAACGATTTTTGAGGCTTCAGGCAACACTGCCGATTCAGCCAAAAAGTAAATTATTTTCCTGTAATCGTTAAGACGGCGATTTCCGGCGGAACGCCGAAACGAAAAGGCAGAAGGCTCGTGCCGACGCCGCTTGTCACAAACATATCATTGGTTTTTTCGATAATGTGACCTCGCGCGTATTTTTGCCCGTAGCTCGATGGGACAATCGGCGCGCCGAGAATCGGCAGCCAAATCTGCCCGCCGTGTGTGTGCCCGGCGAGCATCAGCTTGAAATCGGTTCCGAGAGTTTTGTGATAATTCAAAACTTCATAAACGTCGGGGCTGTGCTGCAAAACGATAATGTCGCCGCCCGGTTCGTTCCCGGCGATAATGTTTCTCACTTCGGAATCGAAACTTATCCAGAATTGAAATTTCATATGATCTTTCAAGCCGAGAAGCCGCAGCCTTCGATTGTTTATCGTCAAGGCTCTGATCTCGTTTTCGAGCACGTCTATTCCCGCGCGCTCAAGTTCGGCGGCAATCTTCCGGTCGTCATACGCCCCGTCGTGATTACCCAAGACCGCATAAACTCCATATTTCGCTTTAATTCCCTTTAGATTTTCAGCAATCGTCTCGATCGGCATCTTCAGTTCCGCGCCGCCTTCGCCGACTTGAGAAACGTAATCGCCGAGAAGCACGACGACATCGGCATTCTGCTCATTAATCAAATGCACGACGCGGCGAATCTTTTCTTCATCCACATAATTTGAACCGCCGTGAATATCGGAAACCGTCACTATCTTTAAATTATTAAATGCCGGGTCCCAGTTTTGTAATTTAAGAGTTTGCTTGTTGGCTATCAGCATACGCGGTTCGATGTAATAGCCGTATACGATACAAAACGTGACTGAAAGCGAAAAAAGCGTGAGAATGATTTTCGTTTTCGATAAAAAATCCATTTGAGAATTCCAATAAAAAGACCGTCGAACTATGACAACTGTAGGGTTGCCGCGTTAACGACGGTTAAAGGGGTTTAATTTAATTTCGGGGAACTTAGGTGATCTATAAAATATTACCGCAAAGTTTTTCAAGCGTAAAGCAAAAAATGGTTTTTTTGCAATTTATTTTCTTAAAGCGCATTGCCGTTCTTAATGGTTCTTAAATTTGTTGGCGAAAGGATTTACTGCTTTGGAAAATATTCTCTCCAGCGGCTTTCGACCAGCTTCTCGATATCATCGCGCGCTTCCACTTCAGCCGGATACCATGGCTTCATTCTGGCGTCAATAAACATTGGTGCGCGATAGGCGATGTGATTGTTTATAACTTTTAATTCTTTCGCGTAAACATCGGTCGAAGGATTAAAACGCGTCCATGTCGCCCACAAAAAATCATCGACCGAATCGGCGTATTCGATTTTATCGTGCAGGACGACGATTTGGAATTCGTTGAAAACATTAGTTTTCGCGAGTCTCTCCGGCAGGGTTTTGTCTTTTTCGTATTCCGTGGTTTCAATTACCAGACAACCGCCGCAGAATACTTTCGCGGCTTTTATCCCGATCGGCGGCGTTCCGTTGAATTCGCGTTTCAATTCCCTTTTCGCGTCGCCGACCCCGACGAGCATCGCTTTCGACCCCTGGTTGATTACGCCCGAAGCGTAATCAAGCGTATCGAAAGAAGTTCGGTCGAAAATAAAAAAGTCGCTTTCCCAGTTTACGCGGGCGAGAATATGCTCGAAAAGCGTTTTAAAATCGCGCAGATTTTGCGGCTGATCGGTTAAAAGCAAAAATTTCGTCAGCGCAAGCTGACCTTCGCCCAAGATTCTAAATCCCGCCGAAAGAGCTTCCCGCGCATATCTTTCTTTAACGACAGCCGCCGCAAGGCTGTGGAATCCGGTTTCGCCGTAGCTCCATAAATCTCTGACCGCGGGCATCACCACAGGAAAAAGCGGCGAAAGCAATTCCTGCAGGTAATCGCCGATAAAGAAATCTTCCTGTCGCGGTTTGCCGACGACCGTAGCCGGAAAAATCGCGTCTGCGCGGTGAAAAACCGCTTCGGCTTCAAACACCGGGTAATCGTGCGTCAGCGAGTAATAACCGTAATGATCGCCGAAAGGTCCTTCGGGTCTGCGCGCGTGCGGAGCGACCCGACCGCAAATCGCGAATTCGGCTTCGGCGATCAGCCTGTGATGATTCGGCAGCGGATTTTCAATCGTCGCGATTTTTTGATCCGCCAGCACCGACGCTAAAACAAGTTCGGGAACGTCTTCGGGCAAAGGGGCGATCGCGGCGAGAATCATCGCGGGCGATCCGCCGAGAAATATCGAAACCGGCAAAGATTGATTCATTTTTTCGGCTTCCGAGTAATGAAAACCGCCGCCCTTGCCGATTTGCCAGTGAATTCCGGTCGTCGTGCGGTCATATCGCTGTATGCGATACATTCCGAGATTGTGCTTGCCGCTCGAAGGGCTTTCCGTGTAAACGAGCGGCAGCGTTATAAAATGCCCGCCGTCTTCGTGCCAGAGCTGCAAAAGCGGCAATTCTTCCAAATTCGCCGGCTGATCGCAAACTTCCAGAACCGGAGCTTTTTTTACATTCTTTGTTCCGAGCTTTAACGCCGCGTAGGCTAAATCTCTATAATTCCAAAGCTCTTTCGGTTTCGGCGGAAGCAATGCTTCTACAGCTTCGACGGCTTTTTTGACTAATTCCTGCGGCTTTTTCCCGAATCCGAGATCGATGCGTTTCGCAGTTCCGAAAAGATTCGTGACAACTCTGTACGGCGAACCTTTCACGTTATTGAAAAGCAAAGCTTTGCCTTGATTTTCAATAACGCGGCGGTGTATTTCGGCAATTTCCAGATACGGATCGACTTCGGCTTCAATCTCGATTAACTCGTTTTCTTTTCTCAGCGCTTCGATAAACGAGCGTAAATTGTTGTGCATATTTATTTTTTTAAGAGCAAAAGCTTTTGTTTTTATTCAAACAAAACCGTATCGAAACCGCAAACCCGCAAAATATCTTTGAACGATTTCTCATTTTTGTTTAAGAATAATATATCTTCAATTAAATAAGACGCCGCTCTCGAAACGCACTAAAAAAACGAAATTTGTTAAAATAATTTCAAAAATAACGGCTTTGCAAAATTTAAGATATTTCTTTAATAAGATATTTCTTTAACTTTTTGCGCCAGCCGACAAATTAAAGCTGTTTTTCGCTTTTTAGTATATTTCGCAGGCAAAATTACCAAGTCACCCGCAAGTAAAAAAAGAGAAGCCGAAACTTCCCTTTTTTTAATTTTCGCAAATTAAAAGTTTTCTATTTTTTCACAAGGGATTGTTTTGCGAGCGTCATCGGAACTATTTGAACTTCTTTCGGCATTGATTTTACAGATTTGCCCTGCGAATCAGATAAAATAGTTTTGGCGTCCATTTTATAAACTTCGTTATTAAGCTCGTTATCCGGGTAAATTTTCACGCCTTTAAGAGCAACGCCTGCGTATAAGCCTTTCGATTTAGAGTATGAAAGAATTTCTGCATCGAGCGTCGCATTTGTCGAGGCTGCGGCTGAGCGTCCGAGAGGTCCGGCTGCCGCGCCGACTTCGCCGCCGATTTCAAATTCATCTTCGAGCAAACCGTTTAATCCGCCGTCATTCATTACGAGCAGCACATAATCTACTTTTTGCACGCCGATCTGCGCGCCGAAGCTTCCGCCGCCCATCTTAAAGAAAGCCGGTTCGCTCCAGCCGTTTGCCGTGCGCCGGGAAACTATTCCGCGACCGCCGCGACCGCCGATACCGAGCGCAGCCTGCACGGCGCCCGGAAAAATAATTATCGCTTTGCTTTTATCAAGCAAGTTTGCGGGAATCGCGCTGTCGGGCTTGCTCATCATCTCGTTAAAAATTTTAGCCGATTCCTGCGCGCGCTCGCTCGCCGTTTTCATTCCTTCGCGCTGCTCTTTCGCCGCCGGCGTTTGAGCAAACGAAGGAATTGCCACTATTGCCATCAAAAATAAAAATACCAGTGATTTAATATATTTCATTTATTTACACTCCTTACATTGTTTTTTATTAGAAGCACGGACTCGTTTCCGATTAATTTCATCGACCAGCCGCATCCACAGTGTTTAACGTACTTTTATCTGAGGCAAACTCCTTGCCAAAAAGTTTCTATCTCAAACAATACCGACAACCCTTTGTATTTCAGCGTATAAGCTTTTACGCAAAAAACCTGATCGCCGGATTCGATTCTACTTCTGTATTACAATGATTCACACGCTTTTCTACAAACTCATCAATAAAAAAAAAGACCGGTTTGCGCCAGCCTTTTAAATAAAAGTTTCAACTGTATTTTTACCGCGTCCTTACCGCAATGATTCGCTGTCGAGATTCAGCTTATCGGCGGAAACGACTTTTATTTCGGTCGAGGGAAAACGCTTTTTCAAATCGTCCATAAAAATTTTAGAGTCGCCGACAATCACCAAATCGCCGCCCGGCAAATTGCTTTTAGCAAAATCGCGAACCTGGGATTCAGTTACTGCCTGAACGCTTTTCATATATGAA